>NZ_MBEM01000190.1:0-16565 GCF_001954045.1 Mycobacterium sp. SP-6446
GCCCGGCCCCTCCCCCGACAACGCCGGCCTCCGCACCCGGTGAACGACAGGCAAAGGATGCGGTCACCCACATCGGCGTCAAACCGGCGAAAAGGTCGCCGGCCAAGTTGGTTTCGCGGCGCGGTTGGCGACGTTGGCTACATAAGTTGACGCGCATCAACGCGGGCCTGTCGCGCGACGAGAAATATGAGCTCGACCTGCATCGGCGAATATGCCGCAGTCCCCGTGGCTCTCATCGGATCGCGATGCTCGGACTCAAAGGCGGTGTTGGCAAGACGACCATTACAGTCGCCTTGGGTTCGGTGTTGGCGCAGGTGCGAAGCGATCGAATCCTGGCATTTGACGCGGACGCCGACTCGGGAAACCTCGCGGATCGGGTGGGGCGCCGTTCATCCGCGACCATCGCCGATCTGCTTGCAGCCAAAGAGGTTTCGCACTACAACGACGTCCGCGCGCACACAATCACCAACGCGGTCAACCTCGAGGTGCTCGCGGCAGCCGAATACAGCACGGCGCCGCGCGCCTTCAGTGAAGCCGATTGGCGCTACGCGGCGGATGCGGTGTCGAAGTTCTACAACATCGTGTTGGCCGACTGCGGGCCCGGCTTGTTCGACCCGGTGACGCACGGCGTGCTCTCGACGGTATCCGCGATCGTGATCGTCACCAGCGCATCGATCGACGGCGCCCGGCAGGCCGCGGTCGCGATCGATTGGTTACGCAATAACGGCCACCAGGAATTGCTGAGCCGCGCATGCGTAGTGATCAACCATGTCGGGCCGGGAGAGCCCAACGTCGCCATCACCGATTTGATGCGGCAATTCGGCGAGCACGTTCGGTCGGACCGGGTTGTGGTGCTGCCGTGGGACAGCCACATCGCGGCCGGAACCGAGATTGAAATCGACCGGCTCGACCCGGTCTACAAGCGTAGGATTACCGAACTGGCTGCAGCACTGTCCGACGATTTCGACAGGGGTGAACGTCGTTGAGCGCGCCCACCACGAAGGCCGCCGCGGCCGCGAGTGCCGCGACTGCGGGGACCGCGGGGCCGGCTCCCGCCAAGCCCGCGACCACCCGGGTGACAATCCTTATCGGCAGGCGGATGACCGATGTCGTGCTGCCGTCATCGGCACCGATCGAAGCCTATATCGACGACACCGTCGCGGTGCTGGCGGAACTCCTCGAAGACACTCCGGCCGATGTCTTGGCGGGCTTTGACTTTGCCGCCCAGGGCGCGTGGACCTTCGCCCGGCCCGGGGCCCCGCCGCTGCAACCCGATAAGTCCCTCGACGACGCCGTCGTCGTCGACGGGTCACTGCTGACTCTGGTGTCGGTGAGCCGTACGGAGCGGTACCGGCCGCTCGTAGAGGACGTCATCGACGCGATCGCCGTGCTCGACGAGTCGCCGGAGTTCGACCGGCCGGCCCTGAATCGCTTTCTCGCAGTGGCGATTCCTCTCGTAAGCTTGGCGCTCACCGCCATCGCGGCGATGGCATGGTGGAACACCGGTCGCCACCTGTGGTGGCCGCTGGGATTGGGCATCGCGGGACTCGTTGCGCTGGTGGGCAGTTGGGCCGCCAAGAGGTTCTACCGCAGCCCGGGTCTTGCGGAGAGCCTGCTGGCGACGGCGGCGCCGCTAGTCACCGTCGCAGTAGCGCTGGCCATTCCGCGGCCGCGCGGAGTCGAGTCGTTGGGGGCACCGCAGCTCGCCGGCGCCGCCGCGGTCGTACTCTTCCTAGTGCTACTCACCCGGGGCGGCCCCCGTCGACGTTCCGAGCTCGCGTCGTTCGTCGCGGTCACCGCGAGTGCGGTCACCGCCGCCGCGGTCGCCTTCGGTTATGGCTGGCAGCATTGGGTTCCGGCCGGAGCCATCGTGTTTGGGCTCTTTACGGTGACCAATGCGGCCAAGCTGACCGTCGCCGTCGCACGGATCGCCCTGCCGCCGATTCCGGCGCCCGGCGAGGCCGTGGAATACGAGGAATTGCTCGAACCCGTTGCGGGGCAAGAGGTCCCTGTGGAGAAGGAAGCGCGGACCTGGCAGGCGGTCATCGCTTCGGTGCCCGAGTCCGCCGTGCGGCTCACCGAGCGCAGCGAGTTGGCCAAGCGCCTGCTGATCGGGATCGTGACGGCGGGTGCGCTCGTTCTGGCGGCCGGCGTCATTGCGATCGTCGTGCGCGGACACTTCTTCGTGCACAGCCTGGTGGTCGCGGGCCTGGTCACGGCGGCGTGCGGGTTCAGGTCGCGACTCTACGCGGAGCGCTGGTGCGCGTGGGCATTGCTAGCGGCGACTGTGGCCATTCCGATCGGAGTGATGGCCCGGTTGAGCGTCTGGTATCCACACAGCGCGTGGCTGTTACTGACGATCTTCGCGACGACAGGCCTGGTTGCGGTCGCGGTGGTGGCGGCGACGGTCGGGGTTCGTCGTATTTCGCCGGTGATGAAACGAGTTCTCGAATTGGTCGACGGTTTACTGGTCGCGGCGATCCTGCCAATGCTGTTGTGGGTCACCGGCGTCTACGACATCGTCCGCAATATTCAATTCTGAGCCGTCCGAGGAAAATTGCCGCAGTTCGGGTGGCGCGACGTTGGGTAAGATTTTGTAATCGGATACGCGCAAAGGAGATCGGCTGGTGATTGAACCATTAGTCGTTGACCCTTCCCGTCTGGAGGCTGCGGGAAACGCGTTGCGGGACCTCGTGTTTCCCGTGCCACCAGCGCCAATCGCAGCCGGGGGAACCGATTCCGTGTCCGCGGCGATCAATGAGACCTTGCCGATCATCGAATCGCCGGTGACCGACGGATTGCCGGCGGTCCAGGCCGCTCTCAAGAAGACGGGTTCGAGCATCGCCGCCGCGGCGGCAATCTACGCGGACACCGATAGCAGGCTGGGCGATCACCTAACCCGGGTCGAATTCCTCGCCGCCGGCGAGAAGCCCGAGAGTGCCCCACCCGACACACCGGAAGACGGCAAGAAGCCGAGCCCGCCCAAGCCCGCTCCGCAGCCCGGCACGCCGATGCCGCAACTCGGTCAACTGGCCGGCGCGGCGGGCTCGTTGGGATCCGTAATGCAGGGCATGCAGGGGGCCATGGGAAGCATGGCGGGCGGGGGCCCCAAGCCGGCGCAACTCGCGGACAGCAACAAGAAGGACCCGTCCTCCGACGACGAGAAGGATCAGCCCAGGCCGGACGCCGAAGGTGCGGCACCGGGCGCCGAGGCCTCGCAGAACGCTCCCGTCGAGGCACCCACATCGGGCCAACCGCACGCGGCGCCGTCGGAGATCACTCTCTGATCGGTCGACTCACTTCGCGTCGGCCAGCGCCGCGTTGAGCAGCCCCGTGAGGTGTGTCCAATACATCCAATCGGCGATCGCGGACCGCTGCCCCTGGGGATCGACCGCCGTATGCGCCTGCGCGAGGGCGACCCCTTGCGCGTGCTCAGCGTACGTATGGAACGCCCGCAGGTGTGCGGCCTGCCGACCGGGCGAGCGGCTGGCGAGGGGCTTCATCACGTCGAACCACAACATGTGGCGTCGGTCGGCAGGTTCGCCGGTGTCGTCGGGCGGCGTCGGCGCCTGCGCGAGCATCTCCTTCAGGCTGGTCTTCCCGTCGGCCCCAGACGGCATGCCGCCCGCCGGTGCCGGCGGTAAGAGACTGGTCAAACGGACATCGGTGGTCGCCGCCAGCCGTTGCGCAGACTCCGGGTCCACCACTTCCAGCCGGGGTCGGCCCTCCATCTCGCCGCTTTCCGGGATGTCATCCGGTTTCAGCACAATCTTGGCCACGCCGGCATCGGAATTGGCCAGCTGCTCTTCGGTCGCGATTACCGCACGCAGCTTGGCATCGTGATGCGCAGCCCAGCCCTGCACCGCCATCACCGGGTAGGTGGCCCACTGCGCCCTCTCGGCGACCGGAATCGTGTCATCGGCGCTGGCCAGCTCCACCGGTTCCGGTAGCTGCACGCCGTCGGGGATGTACGCCAGCCCAAAGCTGTTCGCCACGACGATCGCGCCGTCGGTGGTTACCGCGGTCACCCAGAAGAACCCCAGGTCGCGGCCACCGGGCATGCCGGGCGCGTTGAGCGCCGCCGCGATGCGCCGCGCCATTCGCACGGGATCCGACCCACCACTCCGGCGGCGCTCCGCGTCGGCGGTGGCGGCCTCGGCGATGGCGTCGCGTTCGGCGCGCGCCGCCGAGACCGGGATGATCGGCGCCATCGCCACGGCATCCGAGGACCGCGTGTGTTCCGTCGGTGACGAGTCGGGGGCGGGGGCGCTGTGGGACGCCGGTCGGGCCGCCGTTCGGTTGCCGGCTGCCGCGGGCCGTGTCGTAGCGGAAGTGCTCGGCGGCTTTTGTCCGGTAGCGGACCCGGCGCTCGGAGCGGCGCCGCCGGCGCGCGACCCGCCCGACGCCATCGGCCCGGCCGGCATACCAGTCGCTGCGCCGGGCGCTGCCGCGGACGACTCCTCCGGTCGAGTGGCCACCGACGGCGAAGCCAGCGACGCCGGAGCCATGCCTTTGCCGCGCCCGCCCGCAACGAGCGGTTCCGCCGACGCCGCCGGACTCAGCGGAGCCGACCGTCCGGGTGGGCCTCCCGGTGCACCGCCCGGGCCGCCCGGCACCGTGGGACCGGCACCGCCAGGCGTAGGGGCGGACGGCACGGGCGGGTGTCCGGGAAGTGGAGGCACGCCCGGTGTGGGCCCCGCGCCGCCGCCCGGCGTCGGCATCCCGGGCGGCGACAGCGGAGGCATGGCCGGCGCCGGCGCGGGTTGCGCGGGGCTGGGCCGCGGACGTTCTTCCTCGATCGGGGCTTCCCGATCCGGCGGGGTCGTGTCGGGAAGTGTGACCGGGGGTGGCATTTTCTGGTCGAGCAGATCCTTGAGTGCATTGTTTGGCGGCTTCCAGGTTTTGCTCGCCAAAATTTGCTCGGCTGTGCCGGTGATCAGGCCGAGGTTCGCAACGTAGGCATCGCTCACCACCGTATTGATGGCGGCCGTCCGCTCGTCGGCGTCCAGGGTGGCGTCATTCTCGAGGGCGATGATTTCCGTTTGGGCGATCTCGACGTTGTCGCTGATGTCAGACTTCGCTTGCGTGATCGACCCTGCGACATACCTGTGCCAGCTGATCACGGTGGCGAGACCGCTTTGCAGCCTTGACAACTCGTCGATGTTGGTTGCGAGCTCGCTGTTGGCGGCCGCGGCGGCACCGCCTGACCAGGTGCCACCGTCGAAAATTTCACTCTGCTCGTGCTGGCAGGTCTCCAGCACCTCGGTGACCCGCCGCAGCACCTCCGTGTACTGCTGGGCGCGGTCGTGGTAGGTGTCCTCATCCACCTCCGGCCAACCGTCCGGGGCGAGCATCTGTTCGGCGTACGCACCCATTGGCTTCGCGATGCTCATTGCCTACGTCCTCCCCGAGTCGGACAGGACGTCGGCCGTCGCAGGGTGCCGGACATCATGGTTAATAAGCGTAATCGAGGTCGAAGCGGGGTAACTGCGGCAATTTAGCGCTCCCCACAGGCACCAAATCGTTTGCGGCCCCGGCTTTTCGCTCAGGCCAGGCCGAATGTTTCTTTGAGCGAGCCCGCGATTCCGGCGGCCAACTCGATGAGCTGCTCGTGCTCGGCGTCGATAGCAGACGTCGCCGCGGCCCGCGCGTTGCTCAGCGCCTCGTTTACCCGTTGCTCGACCGTTTCGGCGCCGAGCCGCAGCAGCCCGTCTTCGATGTGGACGCCGGTGACGCAGAGCCGTGCGTTGACGGTCACCTCGACGGTCTCGGATTCATCTGTGGCGGTGAATGATTCGGTGTTTGTCCGGTGCTGCTGGTCCTCCAGGGCAGATTGAAATCGCTGTGCCTGGCGCAGCGCCTCTGCCACCTGCGGGTGCATCTCGATGGTCATGTGAAGTCCTTACTTGTCGGAGGCCGTCTTGCGTGGGCGGTTCCCGATGACGCCCTCAGTCCATGGCCGCTCCTCGGTGTAGAGCGACTCGTCTTCGGATTCCATGCGTTTGCCCTTGCCCTGGTTCTGGCCCTGGCCGGGTGCCATCGGAGCCATACCGCCCATGCCACCACCCATTGCGCCGCCACCGCCCGGCATCGCGCGGCCCGGGCCCGCGCCTCCCGGGGCCGCACCGGCCGGCCGCGGCGCGGCTTCGGCGTCCGCCGCTGGTTCCAACGGCACCGACGGCATGCCCGCCCCGCCACCGCCTCCCAATGACGCCGGTTTCATCCCCGCGCCCTTCGGCAGGCCCGGTTTGCCCTTCAACGCGTCTTTCATTGCGTCCATGGCCGCCTGGTCCGGTTTTTGCCCCATGCCGGGCGGCAACGTGGGCATCATGGGCGGAGCTCCGATTCCCCCGTCGTCGCCGGGCAGGCCGTCAAGCCCGTCGCCAGGAATCGTGCCGTCGTCGCCGCCAGGCGCGTTGGGGTCGGGCGGCGGGTCGATGCGGTATCCACTCTTAATTGGCGGCGGCTTCACTGCCCTTAGGGGCAGAGAGGCACTGCGCCGATAGGTTTCCAAAACCTCGTCCGACTTTTGCTGGTAGTCCTGGTAATTCCAGAGATAACGCCATTCGTTCTGTCGTCCCCACTCGGGGTTCTCCTGGCAATATCTATACAATTCGTCGTTGACCCAGACCTCGTAGGAGGTCGGGTGTTCCACGATTGCCGTGCGGTGCGCCGAAATGATCCCACCGGCCTGCAGGACGAGCGTCGAGCATGTCTCGACAAACGACGCTACCCAGGCTTCCTGTTCCGCAAAGCTGGCCTCGACGGCCACTTTCGCCTCCCCCTCCCACTGCTCAAACGGCTCGAACAAGCGAGTGGTGTTGGCCTGCAACACGTTTAGGAACGAGTCCCAGCCCTCCCTGAACGCCTTGAGTGTCGCGGACTGGTCGGGGGCCTCGATGTCCGTCGCTGCCTGCCTGACCTCGTAGTAGGGGTATTCGAACTCCGGTGAGTCCGCCGTCGCCGATACCGCGTCGTCGCCCCGGTCCTCGCCCGAGGCGCTGTCGAGCATCGCCAGATCGTCCGCGGTTCCAGCCGTCGCCGCCGAGACCGAAGATTCTGCATTAATGGCGTCTGCAGCTCCCTCGTCGACTTCCTCATAGGCTTTGGCCGCATTCCGGAGCGATTGCGCCAGGGTTCGCAGTTCCCGTTCGAAACGTTGGAGCCCCCGCCGCAACGCGTCGGCCGAAAGCCCCAGTTGTCCGGCAGCATTAACGACGAAAGAAAGCGCACACGGCGGCTGCGGATTGTCGAGTGGCGGCTGAGGTAGCGGCACCTCGAGTTCGGCTGCCCTGGCCAGCAGTTCGTCTCTCTCAACGTTCAGCGTCTGCGTCATAGCAGATCAACCTGTAACGGCGGGGATGGCGCGGCCGTCATCAGCAATAAGCGGTGCAATTCCCGACCACCCCTTTCTATTGCCGGGCCACGCGGGCGGTGCAGCGGAGCGCTATCGAGTGCTATCGTAAGCCGCCAATCAGGGGGCAGCGCGCACCAATTTAAACCTGATCTCCGCGCGACAAAACCGTGAGCGTCATCCGCTCTCGGGTACCTCAAACAGGGCGCAATAACTCCGCTGACCTGCCGACTTGAATTGCCGATATAACTTGAATCTGACTTCGCCCCCGCGCAGCCGAGTGAGGAACTGCAGCAGGCCATCGAAGAGGTCGTTGTATTGCTCTTCGAGGACTGCAAGGCGGGGCCCAGCGTCCGACGCGCTGTCCGTATGCAGGATCCGTAGCGCGAGTACAGAAAGCCGATCGACGACCGTGCCGGGCGTTTCGGTGTGTAGTGGCGCACGTGGGTTCTGGCTCGGCTCGAAGGCATCCAAAAGCGCCGCGTCGATGTCCTCGATGGCCGCGTTGCGGCGGTCGTTGAGATCGTCGATGGCCCGCTTGTTACGAGCCACTTCACGGTCGCCCGCGCCGGTGCGGCGGGCGGCGTCTTCGTGATGCCACAATCCGAAGTTCATCGCGTGCAGATGCAGCGCCTTTTCCACGATGCCGCCGGCGGCCCCATCGGCGGTGGGCTGTTCGCCATGCCATGACCGGGCAACGGCATAGAACTGGCGTACCGCCGACAGGAGGTCTTTTGTCGTCGAATCGCTGGGCATACCAGCGTGCGTGCCGGCCCCCATCACGTAACTCGGCAGGATCCGCACCCCACATTCCGACTGTCGCTTAGACATGGTGTCCCACAAGGTCTTCCATCGCGCCGACCACCTCTTCCACGGTTATGTCCGCCATCGTTCTCTGATCGACGTGCCGGTGGGGGCCGAATCTGAATCCCCAGGTGCCAGACCGCGTGGGTCCGAAAAGCCCAACGCCCGGCACCCGCGCCAGATCGGCGGCGTGCAGCATGCAGGAATCGATCCCGACGAATAGATCGGCCGTCGCGACCAAGCCCATCGTCAGGTCAAGCGGTAACCCGAGGTAGGGAATTACACGTTCGCGCTCACGCCCGACGTTGAGCTCCTCATGCCCCATCCCGACAACCCAGGCCACGAAGTCGCGGTGACGCGACAGAAAGCGGTCCAGCAGGCCGATGAACCTGGTGACGGGCCACCTCTTGTCGGCCCAATCGGTATCGGCGTGCACGACGAGCACTTTGACTCCGTCGGGCACGGCGGCACGAATTGATCGGGCCTTCTCCTGTACGGATGCTGGAATGGACACCGGTTGGGCGTAGGTTTCGATTCGGACGGAAGGATCGAACAGCTGCGCCAGTTTGAACATCAGCTCGGCCGAGTGACACGCGTCTTTTGGGACTACGACGTCATATTTCTCGAAGTCGTTTTTGAAGCCGATGGTGGTCATCGGAGCAAGTCGTTGGCGAAGGGACCGAACGCTGTTCGATCGCATGTTGAACGACACGGTGTTGATCAGGACATCGACCTCGCCGATCTGCTCAACCAAGGTTTCGCAATCGATTCCTTCCGGTGCGCCCGGGAACGGTAATCCCTCCGGGTAGAAGCGGGTGGTATCGACGTAGTGAGGACTTACCTCGTGAAAGCTCAGATCGAAGGCGATCTTGGGACAAAGCAGTGTCAAAGGGGCGCTGAACATTTCGCCCAAGGCTCGCAATGTCGGCAGGGTCAGGAGCGAGTCGCCGATTTTGGCGGCGAAATAGACGGCAGGCCTACGCGCGTGCAGTAAATCGCGTAACGCGCCGTCCTCTGTGCGCGTCGAGTCCTCGCCCCGGTGGACTGCAATTTCACTCAACCTGACCATCCTTTAGCCAGAGCCTAGACCCGGTCCATACTCCTGGATTGGATAAAGCGTAATCGACGTTAAGGCAGGCCAATCGCGGCAAAATTGGCGACGAAGGATGCGGTCGTCGCCGTCGAGGATCGGGTGCTCGTCAGGACGCGGTTTTGCCTGCCGCGGGCAATGCCTGCTGGTAGCGGCTCTCCTCGGGTGGAGAGATCGGCCGGATCGGGAGCTGGCGGTGCCGAGGAGTGCTGATCACGTTGTGCCGCAGCGTTACCCGGTCGACCCCGGGGTGCCGGCCGAGATGGGTCGTCGCCTTCGGCCACGCCACCTTCGCCTCCGGCCCGGTGTGTGCGCCGATCAGCTCGGCGAATTCCGCGAAATGCGGGCCCAGCGTGACGGTCCCCCCCGCGGCCGCCGCTCGCAGCGCGAACTGGGTGAATACCCGGGCGTCACCCAGGTTGACATTCGCGTCGACGTCGTCGAACGGCATGTAGACCGGGTAACCGTTGGCTGTCTCACCGACCAGCACGCCGGCTGATCCGATCGGCAGCTGATAGTGACGATCAGGAACGAGGATTTGGGCTTGCAATGCGGCCCGCTGGCCACCGGACACCCGGCAAAACCCGCGCAGCCGCTTCGGCTTCTCGCCGGTGGTGAGCAGCACGGTGGACTGGGGTGCGGTCCCGGGCGCGACACGCACCCTGGTGATGGTGTGGTCGGCAGGTGTCGACCACCACACGTCCGGACCGCCGGCCGCGGTGTAGGCGACGGTGAAACTGTTGCGTCCCTTGATCATCGACCACTTTTCCCGCTCGAAGTCGATTTCTATCGCGCGATCGAAGTCGTCGAAGCTGCGCCCACACACTGCGTCGATGCCGTTTCTGGCCAAGTCATCGGCGATCCTCGTCGTCGCCGCGATCAGATAGCGGACCAGTCCCGCGGTGCCCGCATCCCGCCGCCGCGCCGACTTTCCGGTGCGGCGTGGGTCGGCGCGGACGATGATCCAGGTACGGCGGTGCGCTGGGGCCGGGTCGGACCCGATGACTCGCTCGTAGAGGCTGACCACCTCCGCCGGCGCGGTGTTGGCGACGCGGTAGCCCGCCGACACGACGTCGGCCTCCAGGTCGGGACAGTGCACCGACAGCATTTGCTCCAGCAGCCGCGTGTCCACCACGTCGTCGGTGTGGGCCTTCCCGTCGACGATGACCGTGGGAGTGAACGGCCGCGGAATGAGTTCGATGACCGCGACCAAGGCCTTGCCCTTCCAGCGCACGGCCACGTGGTCCCCCGGCTGCACGGTGGCGCCCACGACGGGCTCCGATGGGGAATCGAGTGGCCTGCGGCGTCGCACCAGCCAGGCGCATGCCGCTGCCACCCACCCCGCCAGCCGGCGACCGCGGAAGGTGACCGTCGCCAGGATCACGGCCGCCGCCACCAGCGCGGGGCCCGCCCATCGATAGGGGGTACGCAAGAAGATTGCGATGCACGCCGGAGCCAGCACCGCCAGCCACAACGCGTAGCCGCTGCTGAACTGTAGACGTAGGGATCTCATGTTCGTCAGCGCCGTCGCAGAGCTCGCCCAGTCAGCACGGCCAATCCCAGCGCCAGGATTATGCCCGCGACTCCGAGCGTCACGGCCGTGATGGGCCCGTGGTCGGGGCCCGGCACCGGCGCCGGGGGTTGGAGTTGTTTCACCGGGAACGGGGTCGCGGCGGGCCCGCCCGGAACGTCCCACGTGAGCGCCGCGACCGCATCGATGATGCCCGCGCCCACTGCATCGTCGACGCCGCCGCCGGGATGCCGCGCGGTGGCCGTGATCCGGTTGATGATCTGGGCGGGCGGCAGGTCAGGGAACTTCTGCCGGAGCAGCGCCGCCAGACCGGAGACATAAGCCGCGGCGAACGACGTCCCAGCGATTGCGACCGGACCGTCCTTGCCCGGCAACGCGTCCACCGGCTCGCCCTCGGCGCCGAGCGCGATGACGTTTTCCGCGGGCGCCGCCGCGCCCACCCATGGACCATGCATCGAGAAAGCGCTCGGCGCCCCGTTCTGGCCAACGCCTCCGACGGCCAGCACCAACGGCGAATACCACGCCGGCGTGACGATCGTCTGCACCTGCTGCCAGCCCCGGGGATCCGCGGGTATTGCGGGGTCGGGCGGCGGGTTTTGCCCGCAGTCGCCACCGGAGTTGCCGGCGGCCGCGACGATCACAACGTTCTTCACGTTGACCGCGTAGTTGAGCGCCGCCCCCAGCGTCGACTCGTCGACCGGCTTTCGCACCTTGAAACAGGCCGCTTCGCTGATGTTGATGACGTTCGCGCCAAGATTGGCGGCGTGCACCACCGCGCGCGCCAGGCTGCGGACGGACCCCGCCGCGGGTGAGGCGTTGGGGTCGTTTTGGTCGCCCTGCCTGTCCTTCGGCTCAAAGGCCTCCGACGTCTGGCGCAACGAGATCAACCGCGCATCGGGCGCGACGCCAACGAAGCCATCGGTGACGGCGGGACGGCCGGCGATGATCGCTGCGACGAGGGTCCCGTGCGCATCGCAGTCGGCGAGCCCGTTGCCGTCCGGAACGACGAAATCGCCGCCCGCCTCCGCCGGAACCCGCGGTGAAGGGTCTACGCCAGTGTCGATGAGGGCGACCGTTACGCCGGCCCCGGTCGCGAACTTCTGCGCGGCGCCGACGTCAAGATAGGTGTTGGCCCATGGCGGGTCGTGGAAGTTGGTGCCCGGCACCGTCAACGGCGCCCTGCACACACGGCGCTGCTCAAGGGGCTGGTCTGGCCCGGTTGCGTCCGGCGGCACCGCGGCCGCATCGATCGATGGCGGGGCGACCGCGAATGCGGGTGGCGTGCTGAGCCACACGAGCATCAGCGCGATCGTCACCGGCAAGACATGGCGCACCCTCGGCTACTCCCTTCAATTGCTCGAGGGCAATTTTCGCGCACTTTTCCCCCACGCGTATACAAAAGTTTGAAGTACGCCGAGAAGCCGTCTTTGGGCCGTCGTTCAAAGCGCTATCGGCACATGCTTTTCCGCGCACGCGTCCTTGACCGCGGCGATTATGTCCTGGGTGCGAATCGACTGTAGGTCTTCGACGGTTACCGACCCCTTGTCGGTGCGGTGCTGCGCGGCCACCCGCGAGTCCCGCAGCCGTTCGGCGCGTTCGACCACGTTTCGCGCGAATCGGCCGTTCTGCATCAGGTCGATGCCGTGCTCCCCGTTGGGTGCGTGGTACGCGCGCAACGTCAGGCAGGCCGCCTTCAGCGCTTCGCCGGCGGCGGGCTCGAGCACGGTGGCGCGCGGCTTGCCGTAGCGCACCGCGATTTCCACTAGCTCGTCGGGCGTGTACGACTCGAAGCGCAGTTTGCGGTTGAACCGCCCCGCCAGACCCGGGTTGACAGTGAGGAATTCGTCGACTTCCCGCTCGTATCCCGCGCCGATGAAGCAGAAGTCGAACCGGTGCACCTCGAGCGCGACCAACAGTTGGTTGACCGCCTCCATGCCGATCATGTCCGGCCGGCCGTCCTGGTGGCGCTCTACCAACGAATAGAACTCGTCCATGAACAGGATGCGTCCCAGCGAGCGGCTGATCAGTTCGTTGGTCTTAGGGCCCGAGGCGCCGATGTGTTCCCCGCAGAAGTCGGCACGCTTGACCTCGATGATCTCGGGATGACGCACGATGCCGAGGCCGGCGTAGATCTTCCCCAGCGCCTCGGCGGTGGTGGTCTTACCGGTGCCGGGCGGGCCCACCAGCAGCATGTGGTTGGTTTGATTGGCCACCGGCAGTCCGGCCGCCAGGCGCAGCGCGCGGACCTCGATCTGGTCCTCCAGTTCGGCGACCGCGCGCTTGACTTCGGCCAATCCGACTTGGTTGTCGAGCAGCGCGCGCCCCTCCTGCAGGAGCTCGCTCCGCCGCTCTTGGTGTTCGGACTCCTGACGTTGCTGCTCCGACAGCTCGGTGGTCACGTCCCACTTGTTCGACCGGCTGCTGATGGCATCCTCGTCGGTGATCACCAGCTGCAGTGCGGGATCGGCTAGGGCCTGCTTGGCCGGCTCGATCAGCGCACCGTTGATCGTCGCCTTCGACAGCCAGATCTGCGCCTTGTTCTCCTCGCCGAGCTGGCGATGCGCCATGCCCCGTACGTAGGCGAGATCGGCGGCGATCAGCGGGAAATCGTTGGGATCTATTGCGGCGAGGGTGGTTTCGAGATTGTGACGACGCGACTCGGTCGGGCCGCCGTATCCGGAGCGCAGTTCGACGCGATCGGTCCATTCCAGCGCGACGCGCCCCTGCCCGAGGTGGGCCGCGGCGTGGGCGGCCAGGGTGCAGGTCGCCGCCGTGACTGCCGACATGATGATGGCCTGGGGCGGCAGGACGGCGGCCGCCACCGAGATCACGTCGGGCCAGCGTTGGGTGGCGAACATCAGGTAGGCCTCGATGTACTGGCGCCACTGGTGGTTCTCCCAAGTGTCCAGCAGCGACGAATCCTTAAGTAGCGCTTCGGCTTTCTCATACTGGCGGTCGTCGATGAGTGCGCTGGCCAGTGCCAGGCCCGCGTGGGAGGCCTCGGTCACCGAAATCGAGAGATACGGCCCGGCCTTGATCGGCGCCGACAAGCGTGCGCCGAGGCGGTTGGTCTCTCGGTGCAGGCGGGCGCCATAGGTGTAGAGCTGTTGCACGGTCGGCAGCGACTCGTCCCCGGCGGCGATCCGGCCCAGCCAGGCGTCGGCCATCGACGGATCGATCTCCGTCGCCTCCCGAAACCGCGCCGCGGCGCCAGCGGCGTCGGTGTCGAGCAACGTCATCGCCTGATCGAACATCTTGCGCGCGGCAGCGGGTGTGGTGCTGCTGGTCATTGTGTATCCACCGCTTCGAGCTCAGAGCTTCGCAAAACCGTCGGTTCCGACGATACGTAACGGTTTTCGGCGCGGAACAACTCCACCTCCACCGTGTACACCTGTCCATCGGTCCGCACTTCCACCGTCGCCGGGCCGACCTGCGTGATCAGCACGTTGGCCGTGCCCCGGTACGGCTCGCCCGGTTCGCCGACGGAGATCAGCGTGTTCGGGCGCGGGGCGGGTGTCAGCGTGCCGTCCACGACGCTGACCGTCGTGCCGGAGACCGGCTTCGACTGATCGCTCACCGCGATGTCGGGCATCCGAACCGTGGCCCACCGCTGCATGTTTCGGGTGTGCACCGTGATCCGCTCGCCGGCTCCGGCCATTCGGATCACGAACCGCTTGGCCAACGCATCCTCGGCGGCAATGTGCACGCGGCTGAACTCCCCCGCGTCGTCCAACGGCAGCAGCATCCGGTTTCCGCCGGCGACCTTGCCGAGCAGCACACCCGACGGCCCGATCGGGACCCGCAACGGGCTGCGCAGCGTCCCCCGGCGGATGCCGCGCAGCGTCGGTAGCGGCCCACACAGATTGGCGGCGATGGCATGCGCCTGCTGCCCGGGCAGCGTCCGCAGCATCGTGCTCAGTGGGGCGGTCGGCTGTTGGGCGGTACGCACCGTCACGGTGGCGGTGGCGCTGCCGTCGCCGAAAAGCGTGATGTTCTGGATGATTCCGTCGGCGCGCGCCGACCACACGTGGGCCAGTTTCTCAGCGGTGATGTCGCCCGGCGAATACCAGTACGTCGTCAACCAGCCGCTGTCACCGCGAACAGATCGCCAGCGCCGGTTGGACACCTCCAGGGCAGACCGGCCCAACCGCCGCTCCATCTCGACGATGTCGGTGGCCGTCGCAACCTTGGCGCGGATGCCCTGTTGGCGCATCGCCGCACTGATCCGCTGCGCCGCCGCCAGCGTCGCGGTGCCCACCGAGGTCCGCTCGCGCAGCGCCTCGACGTTGTCGAGAACCGAAGTCCGCACGATGAGCCAGGTTTCACGCTGACCGGCATAGGGCGGGGTGCCGATCAATGTGTCATACACGCGTGGGTAGTCGCCCGTGCTGCGCCGGCGGGCGCCCGCGCTGACCACGCTGAGCGAACCGATCCTCAGACCGAGGCTCTGGTGCAGCAGCGGCTTCAGATCGGTTATGTCGAAGGCGTTCTCGGTGTACGTCGACGTCGAGCCGGTGAACAAGGTCGGGGTATGCGGCTTCCCGAGCAGCTGGACCGCGGCCACCGCAACGCCGTCCTGGTATCTCACCCCGCCGCCGGCACGGTCGTTGGCGACCGTGAGCGGCTCGGTCCACCTGATCGGCCGCCGCCGCCTCAACCACGAGATCAGCCATGACCACAGGGGCTGACCGCGCCAGCGAACGACGCCGATCGCCGTCCCGATCACCAAACCGCCTGCGGCACCGCCGTATCCGCCCACCGCCCACCCGAGGAGGGCGGTGAGGAAAATGCCGACGATGATCGTCAGCTTCGTCCCGGGTGTCATCTCTCCCGCCGCGCCCGAAAGATCAGCGAGGCCACCGCGATGGCGGCCAGCACGACGCCGGCGAATACCAGTGCCATGTTGCGTGCGCGATGGTCCGGTGGCGGTGGTGGTGGCGCCGGATGGACCAGGCGGCTCTGCGCGGCGGGTGGAAGTCGATCTCCCGCAGGCACATCGAACGTCAGTGCGGCCACCGGATCGACGACGCCGTAGCCGACTTGGTTGTCGACGCCGCGCGGCGGATTGTGCGCAGTCTGCAGAATGCGATTGACGATCTGGTGTGCCGACAGCCCAGGGTATTTCGCGCGCACCAATGCGGCCACACCGCTGACGTAGGCCGCCGAGAAGCTGGTGCCCCAGAACGGCATGTTCTTCTCACCCGGGCGGATCGGCGGGTAGGCGTTCGCCGGTCCGCCGGTCTCCGGGGAGAGTCCCATGATCCCGACGCCGGGCGCCGCGGCGGCGACCCACGGCCCCGCCAGGCTCTTGTTGATCGGCGAGCCCGTGTTGTCCACGGCACCGACCGACAGCACGTAATCGGAGAACCACGACGGCGACGACACGGTCTTGACCTGATGCCAATCACGGGGATCCGACGCGCTGAGCGGATCGAACGACGGGTTTTGCGCGCAGTCGTCTTCACTGTCGTTGCCCGCCGCAGCGACGATCACCGCATCCTTGACGGTGGCGGCATACCACACGGCCGCGCCGATGGCGCCCTGATCCAGCGGATCGGCGGCCGAAACGCATGCCGTGACACTGACATTGATCACCTTCGCGCCCATGTTCGCGGCGTGCACGATGGCACTGGCGAGCGTGGCGATGGTGCCGGCCTTCTTGCGTCCCTCCATGCCGCCCGGGCCGGGGTTGGCGGGTTCGTAGGCCCGCGAAGACTGCCGGATAGCAATGATCACCGCGTGCGGTGCGACGCCGACGATTCCGTCGGGTGCCCCCGGCGGCAGCG
>NZ_MBEM01000191.1:0-23115 GCF_001954045.1 Mycobacterium sp. SP-6446
GTCACCCTGGAGGCCGAACGTGACTGCAGCGTCACGCTCGGCGTGCAAGGGACCGCCTAAGTTTAAATCAAGCGCTTGACTTAATCCCGTGCTGCGGGTTGACTAGTGCAATGACTACGGCAGGCAGGACGGTTCGCACCGAGCGGGCCAGCTCCACCCAGGAGGCGATCCTGGTGGCGGCGGAGCGGTTGTATGCCGAGCACGGCATGTTCGCCGTGTCGAACCGGCAGGTCAGCGAGGCCGCCGGGCAGGGCAACAACGCCGCGGTGGGCTACCACTTCGGCACGAAGGCCGATCTGGTGCGCGCCATCGAGCAGAAACACCGCGGACCCGTCGAGGAACTCCGCGAACAAATGGTGGCAGAGCTGTCGGCCTCCGGCGGCCCGGCGGAGATGCGTGACTGGGTGGGCTGCCTGGTGCGCCCTCTCACTGAGCATCTGGCGGATCTGGGCAATCCGACTTGGTACGCGCGCTTCGCGGCCCAGGCGATGACCGATCCGGCCTACTACAACATCATCGTCAAGGGGGCGCTCAGCTCGCCGTCGCTGGTCCAGGTCGTCGACGGCATCAACAGCTGCCTGCCCAACCTGCCGGCCGAGGTGCGTTTCGAACGCAACATCATGGCGCGCAACCTGCTGATGCACACCTGCGCCGACCGTGAGCGTGCGCTGGCGGCAGGATCAACCATGCACCAAACCTCTTGGCGCGCCGCAGCATCCGGACTCATCGACGCGATCGTGGGCCTGTGGTTGGCACCGGTCACGCGGTGCGAATAAAAGTGTTGAACATGAAAGTGACTGTCGACCAGAACATTTGCGCCTCCTCGGGGAACTGCGTCATGAATGCGCCGGAGGTGTTCGATCAGCGCGACGACGACGGTGTCGTCGTACTACTCAACGAGCATCCGTCGGCGGAACAGACCGAGGGCGCACGCCGTGCGGCGGCCGCGTGCCCCGCCCAGGCCATCTACATCGAGGAATGAAATGTCAGACACACTGACGGGCACCGAAACCCAGGCCACCGCCGAAATCCCGGATTACCCAATGGCAAGGAATGCGCGCTGCCCCTTCGCCCCACCCCCGGACGTCATGGCGCTGGCGGCGAGCAAGCCGCTGTCCAGGGTGCGGATCTGGGACGGCAGCACACCATGGCTCATCACGGGTTACGAGGAAGTGCGCGAACTGTTCTCCGATTCCCGCGTCAGCGTCGACGATCGGGTGCCTGGCTTTCCGCACTGGAACGCGGGCATGTTGTCCACGGTGCACAAGCGTCCGCGATCGGTCTTCACCTCCGACGGCGAAGAGCACACCCGGTTCCGGCGGATGTTGTCGAAGCCCTTCACGTTCAGGCGGGTGGAAGGTCTGCGGCCGAACATCCAGCAGATCACCGACGACCACATCGACGCGATGCTGGCCGGCCCACAGCCCGCCGATATTGTCACCGCGGTGGCGCTGCCGGTCCCGTCGCTGGTGATCAGCCAGCTGCTCGGGGTGCCGTACGAGGACGCCGAGATGTTCCAGCACCACGCCAACGTGGGGCTGGCGCGCTACGCGACTGGTGAGGACACCGCGAAGGGCGCGATCAGCCTGCACAAATATCTGGCCCAGCTGGTCGAGGCCAAAATGGCAAATCCCGCCGAGGACGCGGTCTCCGACCTTGCCGAGCGCGTCAAGGCCGGCGAGCTCAGCGTCAAGGAAGCCGCGCAGCTCGGCACCGGACTGCTCATCGCCGGACACGAAACCACCTCGAACATGATCGGTATCGGTGTGCTTGCGCTGCTGCAGAATCCCGAGCAGCTCGCCGTCATCCGTGACGCCGAAGACCCGAAGATCATCGCGAGCGCCGTCGAGGAACTGCTTCGCTACCTCAGCATCATCCAGAATGGTCAGCGCCGAGTCGCGGTCGAAGACATCCACATCGGCGGAGAGGTCATCAAGGCCGGCGAAGGCATCATCATCGATTTGGCTCCGGCGAACTGGGATGCCAACGCCTTCCCCGAACCGGACCGACTGTATCTGCACCGGGCGGGGGCCGATCGCAACGTCGCATTCGGTTACGGCCGGCACCAGTGCGTGGGCCAGCAGCTCGCCCGCGCGGAGTTGCAAATCGTCTACCGCACGCTGTTCCGCCGCATCCCGACGCTGACGCTGGCGGTCCCGATCGAGGACATCCCTTTCAAGGACGATCGTCTCGCCTACGGCGTCTACGAATTGCCGGTGACCTGGTAGCCAAATGCCGATCCGAATGGAGGGTCAATGATGACGACTCAATCAAGCACCATTTCGCTCTACCCGCCCGAAGGCTTTGGCGCACCGAAGGATCGCCGCGGGCACGCCGGCGGCGCCGATGTGGGTCTGCCCGACGGGACCGTGGTCTTTTCCGCGGATAATCACATTTCCCTGGCCGCCGACATCTTCTACGAACGGTTCCCCGACGATCTCAAGGAGAAGGCGCCGCGCATCTGGTATGAGGACGGCGCGTACCAGGTCGGGCGCAAGGGGCAGTCGTTCCTGCCGGGCGACTTCAGCGCGGTGTTGATGCAATACGACGACCTGCCCGGCGCCGCGAGCACCAACATCGAGGCCCGGATTCGGGAGCTGCGCGAGGACGGCGTCGATAAGGAACTTGCCTTCCCCAACGCGGTGCTGGCGCTGTTTCACTATCCCGACAAGAAGCTTCGCGAGCTCGCCTTCCGCATCTACAACGAATACATCGCGGAGCTCCAGGAACGCTCGGACGGCCATTTCTACGGTGCCGGGCTGATCAACTGGTGGGACCCGCAAGGCACACGGCAAACGTTGGAAGAGCTGAAATCGTTGGGGCTCAAGACGTTCCTGATGCCGCTGAACCCGGGCAAGGACGACGACGGCAACCCGATCGACTACTCGAGCGCGTCGATGAGCGCCGTGTGGGACGAGATCGAGGCCGCCGGCCTGCCGGTAACCCACCACATCGGGGAAACCCCGCCGAAGAGCCCGTGCGAGTTCAACAGCGTCGTCGTCGGGATGATGATCAACATCGATGGATTCCGGGAGACGTTCTCCAAGTACATCTTTGGCGGCATCCTCGACCAGCACCCAAGCCTGCGGATCGGTTGGTTCGAGGGCGGCATTTCGTGGGTGCCGTGGGCGCTGCAAGACGCCGAGCACCTGGTGGCCTCGTATCGGCACATGTTCAACCGGCCGCTGGAACATGATGTGCGCTACTACTGGGACACCCACATGAGCGCCTCGTTCATGGTCGACCCGCTGGGTCTGCAGCTGATCGACAAAATCGGCGTGGACAAGGTGATGTGGTCCAGCGACTATCCGCACAACGAAAGCACATACGGCTATTCGGAGAAGTCACTGGCGGCGGTTGTCGACGCCGTCGGCCCGGCCGACGCGGCGCGCATCGTCAGCGGCAACATCACCGAATTCCTCGGATTGTGACAACGTTCGCGATTCCCGAAACACCTGATCTCGCCCGCATGCGTCGCGAGACCGGGGCTCGGCTGCGCTCGGCGATGACCGAACGCGGAGTCGACGCGATGATCCTGCTGGGCAATAACGCCGTCGTGTACGCCACCGGGACCAGCTGGCCCCTGGGTGACGCCGGGCTGTCCTACGTCGAGCGGCCCGTCGCCGTCATAGTCGCCGACGATCCGTGGCCGCACCTGTTCCTGCCGTTCCGCGAGGGCGCCGCGCACGAGGCGGACCTGCCCGCCGACCACCTACACGGGCCGGTCTATCTCGAATTCGACGAGGGCGTCCGGAATTTCGCCCACCAGCTGGCCGACCTCATTCCTGCCGGCGCCGTGATCGCCATCGACGAGTGCACCGGCGCCATGTCGCGCGCGGCGAAGTTGTTGTTTCCCAACGGCGCTCCCGCCGATGCCGCCGCCGTCGTCAGCGCCGCCAAGGCAGTCAAGACGCCCGACGAATTGTCCTGCATGCGCACCGCGGTGCGGATCACCGACCAGGCGATGGTGGAGGTCCACAAGGCACTGGCGCCAGGCATCCGCCAGATCGAGCTATCCGCAAGCTTTTTGCGACGCGCTTTCGAATTGGGTGCCGAGGCAAGCATGCTCGAGCCCATCTGGCAGGTGATGCCGCCGAGCAAGGCGGAGGGCGTGTGGACCACGCACGGAGACCTCGCGTTGCCCCTGCTCTCCACCGAGCGCGAGCTGGCCGAAGGCGACGTGCTCTGGACGGACGTCAGCATCACCTACCACGGGTACTGCTCGGACTTCGGGCGCACCTGGATCGTCGGCAAAGACCCGTCGCCGCGCCAGCGGGTGCAGTTCGACAAATGGTTCGAGATCTTGACCGCCGTGCTGGATGTCGCGCGCGCCGGAGCCACCGCCGCCGACCTGGGCAGGGCAGCAACCAAGGCCAACGGCGGCAGGAAGCCCTGGCTTCCGCACTTCTACCTCGGCCACGGCATCGGCGTCAACGCCGCCGAAATGCCGATGATAGGAACGGATCTCGGCGACGAGTTCGACGAGAATTTCGTCCTGCAGCAGGGCATGGTGCTGGTTTTGGAGCCGGTGGTCTGGGAGGACGGCACCGGCGGCTATCGCAGCGAAGAGGTCTTGGTGATTACCGACGACGGCTGGATCAAATTGACCGACTACCCCTATGACCCCTATGGCAACTGAAGTTCTGCCCGACGATAGGGCGCTGCGGCTGGGACGGCGGCACCGGGCACTGGAGCAGATGGCCGCGCACGGTCTCGACGTCCTGGTGCTCGGGCGGCAGGCCAACGTCCGTTACGTGTCCGGGGCACCGCAGCTGTGGGTCGCAGGCACCCGCCCGTTCGGCCCCACCTGCGTGCTGGTCCGTGACACCGGCGCCGTTCATCTGCTCAGCACGTGGGATGAGGGTGTCCCCGACGACATTCCCCACGAAAACCTGTACGGCATCTCGTGGAACCCGATGAACACCATCGCGGCGCTGCAGCGCATCGACGGCGCTGCCACCGCGCGCCGCGTCGGAACCGATGCGCTCTCACCGGCTTTCGCCAAGCTACTGCCCAGCGCGTTTCCCAACGCCGAGTTGGTCGACGGGGAACTGGCCATGCGCGCCGCCCGGCGCATCAAGACGGCCGAAGAGTTGGTTTCCCTGCGGGAGGCGATCGCGGTCGCGGAGTCGGGCCTGGCCGCCGCGGTCTCCGAACTGCGGCCGGGGGTCAGCGAACAGATTCTGGCCGGGATCCTGTTGGAGGCGCTGGCGGCCGGCGGAGTAAGTACGCCGTCGAACCAGGATGTCGCGTGGGTGACTTCGCGCGCGCATCCGTGGCGTCGGGTCAACGGCGACGGCCGCATTAAAGAGGGCGACCTCGTCGCGTTTTCCGCCGGCGTCCTGGCCGGCGGCTACATCGGCGAGGTGGGACGCACCTGGCCCGTAGGCGTACCCACCGGCGCCGCAGCGCTTTACCGACGTTGGGACAGCCTGTGGGCCAAGCTGTTAGCCGCGTGCCAGCCCGGAGCCGGGACCGCCGAGTTGCTGGGCGCCTACCAGGCCGCGGGTGAACCGCCACCGCCGATGCCGGTGGCGCGTGGCCTGGGCATGGGCTTCGACCCGCCCGTGGTCTCCGACCACCTGCCCGAAAGCGCTTTCCGCGAACGGCTGGAGCCGGGCATGGTGCTCGCCGTAACAGGCTATGTCTGGGAAGCCGGGGTCGGGGCGGTCTTCGGACGCGAGGCGGTCCTCATCTCCGCCGACGGTCCCGAAGTGCTGACCCGTAGTCCGTCGTGGCAGGCATGAGTGGGGGAACCTCAACCGCAGGCGCCGCTGTCCGGTTACACCGTGGTCGATCTCTCAACCGGAATTGCGGGCGCGTACTGCACCAAGTTGCTTGCCGACGGCGGCGCCACCGTCATCAAAGTCGAGCCGCAGCAAGGTGATCCGCTGCGGCGCTGGTCGGCGTCGGGCGCGGCCATCCCACCCGGCGCCGACGGCGCGCTGTTCAGCTTCCTGGCCGGATCGAAACACAGTGTTGTCGCCGATCCAGACGTGGAAGACGACGTCGAGATGGTCCACCGGTTGCTCGCCGCGGCGGACGCGGTGGTCTGTTCCGCGGGTTCCAAAGTGGCTGAACACCAAGACTTCACCCCCGCGGCGATTCATCGAGTGCATTCGCACGCAACTGTCGCGTCGATCACCGCCTTCGGTCTGGACGGCCCCTGGCGCGACCGGGCCGCAACCGAGTTCACCCTGCAAGCGTGGTCGGGCGGAATCGTCGGGCTGGGACGCGGACTGCCCGAACGGGCCCCGGTCTACATCGGCGGGCAGGTAGGCGAATACATGGCCGGGGCCTACGCCAGCGTCGCGATCCTGGCGTCGCGGTTTGGCCGCGGTGACTCGGCAGAGCCAGGCGATCTCATCGACCTGTCGATGCTCGAGTCTCAAATCCTTTGCCTGACCTACTATCCGGTCACCTACTTCGAAATGCTGGGCCGGCCATGGCGGGATGCGCGCCGACTCACGGTGCCGGGGGTGGCCCAGGCGAAGGACGGTCTGGTGGACCTGGGATGCGGCACCGCGCAGCAGTGGTTCGACCTGTGCGCGATGGTTGGCCACCCGGAATGGATCGATGAAGGATCGCCGCTGACCATCACCGAACAGGCCAACATCCACGCCGAGGACATCTACGCGTGGGTGGAGGCCAATCAGGTCGACGAGATCCGCGAACTCGCGACAGCGTTCCGGATTCCCAACGCTCCCGTCGCCAACGGCGCGAACATCGCCTCGCTGGAACACTTTGTCGAACGCGGCTCGTTCGTGCGCAACCCGCGTGACGGTTTCCAGCAGCCGGGCCCTCCATACCGGATGTCGCCCGCCCGGCTTCGGCCGCCCGGCCCAGCGCCGCGACTCGGTGAACACACTGCGCGCTACCGGGCCGCCAATTCGGCGCCACGGCCGGCTCCGACGCGCTCTTCCACCCCGAACCGGTTGCCGTTCAGTGGGATCCGGGTATTGGACATGACGACGTTCTGGGCGGGACCTTCCTGCACCCACTTCCTGGCCATGCTCGGCGCCGATGTTGTGCATATGGAATCCGCGCGCCGGCCCGACGGCACCCGGCTGATCGCCGGCGTGCCGATCACCGAAGACCAATGGTGGGAGAAGTCGCCTATCTACGCGGCGCTAAACACCAACAAGAAGGGCCTGGCGCTGGACCTGCAGAGCCCACGCGGGCGAGAGGTGTTGCTCCGGCTCATCGCGACTTGTGACGTCATCGTCGAGAACTTCACGCCTAGGGTGCTGGACCAGATCGGGCTGGATTTCGCTGCCGTGCAAGCTATCCGGCCCGATGCCGTCATGCTGCGGATGCCCGGATTCGGGCTGGACGGACCGTGGCGCGACAATCCCGCGTTCGCCTATGCCATCGAGTCTGCTTCCGGCCTGAGCTGGCTGACCGGATATCCCGACCGCCCTCCCTACGAGCCGTATTCGATCGGCGACCCCAATGCGGGTGTGCATGCGCTCAACGGCCTGCTGCTGGCGCTGGAACACCGCCGCCGCACCGGTGAGGGCGTGCTCGTCGAGGCCGCGATGGTCGATGCCGCGCTCAGCATCTCGGCCGAACAGATCATCGAGTACACCGCGTACGGTGCGCTGCTGGAACGCGCGGGCAATCGCGGGCCGGCCGCGGCACCGCAGAACCTCTACCGCGCCGCCGATATCGACGAATTCGGTCGACTCGACAGCTGGGTCGCGATAGCCGTGACTAACGACGAACAGTGGGAAAGCCTGTGCGGCGCGCTCGGATCACCGCCCTGGGCGACCGATCCCGCGCTGTCGACGGAAGCCGGGCGGCGCGCACACCAGGATTCGATCGACGAGCACCTGGCCGCCTGGTGTGAACAGCGCACCCGCGACGACATCGTCGCAAAGCTCTGGGATGCCGGAGTGCCGGTGGCCAAGGTCATGCAGCCCCATCGCCAAACGGAGCTGCAGCAGCTGGCTTTTCGTGGCTTCTTCGAGGAAGTCGACCACCCGGTGAATGGCCGGGCCGAGCTCAGCACCATGCCGATGCGGTTCGCCGGCGGTCCGGCGCGATCCCACACGAAGGCCGCGCCGCTGCTGGGGCAGCACAACCACGAGTTGCTTGCCGAACTGGGTTTGACGCCGGCAGAGATTGCCGAGCTGGAGGCCGACGGAATCATCGGCCAGGCTCCGGCTTAGTGGCGCCAGCCTTCGGCCGCCTGGTCGTCGAAGGTGCGGTCGATGCGCTCGAACCTGCGGCGCACGGAAGCGCGGGCGGCCTCATGCGGGAGGATGTACAGCCGGTTGGCCACAATCGCGTCGGCAGTCAGGCGGGCGACCTCGTCGACGCCCAGGGAGTCGTCCTGCGCCGGCAACGGCCCGACCGACCCCGTCACGTCGGGGGTCGCCGCCAATCCATAATCCGCGCCGCGAATTCGTTCGGAGTTGGAGACAAGCTTGGTTTCGACGACCATCGGGCACAGCACCGACACCCCGATGCCGCTGTCCTTGACCTCGCGGGCCAGTGTCTCGGCGAGGGCGACCACGCCATACTTGGCGACGCAGTAGGCCCCGAGGCCGGCGTTGGGTACCAGGCCGGCGAAGGACGCGGTGAAGGCAACGTGGCCGCCAGTACCCTGCTCGAGCAGCCTCGGCACGAACGCCTCGACGGCGTGAATGGAGCCCCATAGATCGATGTCGATCACCCAGCGCCAGTCCTCGTGCGTCATCTGCGCGATTGGACCGGCAACGACGATGCCGGCATTGCTGAAGACCACGTCGACCTGGCCGAGCAGGCGGAAGGCCTCATCCGCGAGGTGAACCATCTCCTCGAGATGCCGGACATCGCACGTCACGCCGTGCGCGTCGAACCCCGCGTCGTGCAGCCGTGCCACCGCCTGTTCCAGCCCGGGCTTGTCGACGTCGGCGAGCACCACGCGCGCTCCACGGCGAGCGAACTCGGTGGCGGTGGCAAAGCCGATACCACTCGCACCGCCGGTGACGACCGCGCCGCGTCTCTCGAATCCGTCCATGGGACGGAACCCTATTTCAGGCAGCTACCCGCGTCGACGGGCAGGGTCACGCCGGTGATATATCGAGATTCGTCGGAGGCGAAGAACAGCACTGCATTGCTGATGTCGACAGGGTCCACCCACGGGATCGGCAGCGTGTGGAACATCTGGCAGATCGGGGCCATGTCGTCGGGCCCCGGATTCTCCAGATCCGGCCGGAACATCTTGAAGGTCCCCTCGTTGTGCAGCATCGGCGTGCTCACGTGCGTGGGATGCACGGAGTTGACGCGAATCATGTGCTGTCCCAACTCCACTGCGAAGGACCGCATGATGCCCACCACCCCGTGTTTGGCCGCGACGTAGCTACCGCAATGGGGGTAGGCCTTCAGCCCGCCGACCGAGCTGGTCAAAATGATCGAGCCGCCCTTGCCGCCCGCGATCAGGTGTGGCACACCGGCCTTCACCGACTTCCAAACGCTCGACAGGTTCACGTCGATCATTTCCTGCCAGTCGTATTCGGAGGTCTTGTCCAGGGTGTCGCCGCCGTTGCCGATCCCCGCGTTGGCCACGATGATGTCGAGGCGACCCAGTTGTTCCACGCCGCTATCCACCGAGGCTTTCAGCGCGTCGTAGTCGCGCACATCGACTTCGGCCGTGAAGATCCGGCGGTTGTGGCCCTTGACCAAGTCGGCGGTCTCGGCCAGATCCTCTGGCGTCGAGGCCGGGATGGTGGTGTTGCGCACGATCGGCTTACAGACGTCGACCGCGATGATGTCGGCGCCCTCTTGCGCCAACCGGACCGCGTGGCTGCGGCCCTGACCCCGCGCCGCTCCGGTGACGAAAGCGACCTTGCCCTCAACTCGTCCAGTCATGGCTACCCCATTTCCTTGATGGCTCAACCGATTACGGCCGGCATGGTGTCCCAACCCCGCACGGTCGAGGTCGGGGAGAGCTTGCACTCGGCCAGGTCGACATCCCACTCCGGAAACCGCTTCAGGATTTCCTCGAGCGCGATCCGGCCCTCCAGGCGGGCCAGTGCCGAGCCGAGGCAGTAGTGGGTGCCGACACTGAACGTCAGGTGCTGGCGCGGCTCGCGTCGGATGTCGAAAACATCTCCGTCCGGCGGGAATTGGCGGTGATCGCGGTTCGCCGCGCCGATCAGCATCATCATGACGCTGCCCTCCGGGATGCGGTGCCCGTAGTACTCGACATCACGGGTCACGTACCTGGCCACGTGGGGCGCCGGCGGTTCGTAGCGCAGCAACTCCTCGATGGCCCCTGGGATCAACGACGGGTCGGCGACCAGTTCCCGGCGCTGTTCGGGGTGTTCGGCCAACACCTTTCCGGTCCACCCGATGAGCCGGGTGGTGGTTTCGTTGCCGGCGCCGGACACCACGCTGATATAGATGAGCAGTTCGTCGCGGCGGAGTCGGCGGACGGTCCCGGTCTCGTCTTCGAACTCGACGTTGAGCAGTTCGGTCATGATGTCGTCGGAAGGATGTTCGGCGCGCCAGTCGATGAATTGGCCGAAAAACTCGCCGTTCATCATGTTTTCGGCGGTGGTGTCCATGGGTTTGCCGGCTTCGGTGCGCAAGTTGGCGTTGGCGCGATCGCGTGCCGCTTCCTGGAACTCCTCGGGCACACCGAGCAGCATCCCGATCACCCGCATCGGCATCTGCGCGCCCAGGTCGGCGACGAAGTCGAACCGGTCCGTGCCGATCAGCGGATCCAAACTCTGAGCACAGAATTCGCGGATCTTGGATTCCAGCTCGTTGATCTTGCGCGGCGTGAACATCCGGGATAGCAACTTGCGGTGGATGTCGTGGATCGGCGGATCCTCGAACAGCACTACCCCCGAAGGGATCTCGATGTTCGCCTTGATCAGCTCGAGTATTGCGCCCTTGGCCGAACTGAAGGTCTGGAAATCGACCAGCGCGTCGTCGACGTCGGCGAAGCGACTCAGCGCATAGAAGCCATGCTGCTCGTTGTAGTACAGCGGAAGTTCCTCGCGCAGCCGCTTAAACATCGGGTACGGGTCGGCGTTCAGCTCCACGTCGTACGGGTCGAAGTACACCTCGCTGGCCGCGCTGACTGTCACGGGAAATCAATCGCCTCTCGCCGGAACCGCGTCGCCCCGCCCCCCGGGGAATCGCCGTCGTGTCGCCTGAGAACCCTGTCATCGCCACCAACCAGTGTCAACGACGAATCCGTTTTGGCTATTTGCAATTCTAGATATTAGAGAATCTGATTCTCGCGAGGCAAGTGGCGTGCGATAGTTGCTCATTTGAGCGTGGCCCTGCGGCCCGGCTACCGCGTGATCGCTAGCCGACGAATCCGCGTGAGCAGAAGTCCCACACCTCGTCGGCGGTGATGGGATGGATCGTCGCGTCGTCCGAGCCCCCACTGGACTGAGCGATGAACATCACCGTCTGCATCGTCATGGCGGCCACCCGCTTGGGATTGATCTCGGGGCGCAACTCGCCCGCGTCGCTGGCCGCTTCCATCAGTTCCGTCAGCAATGCCAACAGCGGCGCGTGCGCGACCTTGACCTCAGCCGGGTGTGTGACCAGCAATCGCGGCGCAAAGTCGGTGAACAACGGCCGTTTCGCCGTGGGATCCGGGCGCGAGGACTCGTACAACAGCTCAACGGCAACCTTGAGCCGCTCGAGCGGATCCGTATGACTTTCCGTGGCCGCGCGAATCTGATCGGCAGAGCGGCTCAACGCGTCTTCGAACAGGGCGAGCAACAGCTCGTGCTTGCCGTCGAACTGAAGGTAGAAGCTTCGCAACGACTGGCGGGAGCGGTCGACAACCTCCTGGACGGTGAAGTCCGTGCTGCCCTTTTCGATGATGATGGCCTGCGCCGCGTCGAGGAAACGCTGGACGCGCTGGGCGGCCCGCAGTTTTGCGGTCTTGATCGACCGCTCGACTGCGCGCTGCTTCCAGGCGGGCTCCTCGCTTGGGCTGGTCACGAGCGGCTCAGGGGATTGCCGCGAGGGGAGAACATGATTGGACTCTACCGGAGAACGCCGTGGCATCTGTGCGCTCGACCCCCTCACGGACGACGTGTCTGAGATTGTAACTTTCTTACGACGAGAATACTATTCTCTTACACGCGTGTATGGAAGTGAAATCGCAAGAGCGAACTGCGCCGTCAGCGGAAACCTTGATCTACCCACTGCTAGGAGTGCCGTGCAGCTGAGTTTCGACGCCGATGTCGAGGCGTTTCGCGCTGAGTTCGTCGCTTTCCTCGACGCCCATCTGCCCTCGGAGGCCGAGGCATTCGACCGGCCCCGCTCGAGTTCCCACATTCCGGAGTGGGCGCGCCGCTGGCAACGGTTGCTGTTCGACAGCGGGTGGCTGCTGCCGGGCAACCCGCCGGAGTTCGGTGGACGAAACGCCACCTTGTTGCAGCAATACGTGTACCTCGAAGAGCTGTCACGGCGCCGGATCTATCAAAGTTTCAATCCGCAGGGCGTCGGCATCATCGCGGCGTCCCTGTTGACGTTCGGCACACAGGAGCAAAAACAGCGATGGGCCGTGCCGATTCTGCGCGCCGAGATCACGGCGTCGCTGGGCATGAGCGAACCCGGTGCGGGCTCGGATCTGGCGTCACTGAAAACCCGCGCGGTGCTCGACGGTGACCACTTCGTGGTCAACGGGCAGAAGGTGTGGACATCGGGCGCCCACGACGCCGACGTGCTTTTGGCCTTTCTGCGTACGGACCCCGAGGCGCCAAAACACAAGGGCATCAGTGCTTTACTCATCCCGACGGACACCCCCGGCGTGGTCCGCCGCCCCTTCGCGTCGGTCGCGGACAGCGAAGACGTCGACTTCAACGAGGTGTTCTTCACCGACGTGCGTGTCCCGGCCGAGAACTTGGTGGGGGAGATCAACCAGGGCTGGCGGGTGGCAACCGGTTCACTCGGTCACGAGCGCGCCATGCTGTGGATGGACTACGCCGGGATGTTGCACGCGCTGACGGTCGATTTCGGCCCATCGGGCCCGCTGCAGCGCGATCTCTACGCAACCCTCGTGATGGATTGCTATGCGCTGCGGTTGATCGGGTCCGCGACTTTGGCCAAGGCCGCACGCGGGGAAGAGGACGTGCCCGCCCAGTCGGTGCTGAAGCTGCTGGGGTCGGAGGCGATGCAACGAGCCTGTGAGGACGCATTGAATGCCGAGGGGCCGGACGGGCTCGTGCTCCACGCGGTCACCTCGCCCGTCGCGCCGCTGAACCTGGACAGCCACTACGGCAGCTGGTTCGACCGCTACGTGCGCACCTTCGCCGCGACCATCGCCGGCGGGACTTCCGAGATCCAACGGAACATCATCGCCGAACGCATCCTCGGCCTGCCGCGCAATTAGCCTGCGGGATCAAGGCTTTTGGGCGTCCACCCAGGCGTAGTATCCGATGGCGACGAGCCCGGCGACGATCGCCGCCGCCCCCAGCACGATGCCGGCTACCGCGGCGTGGAGGTTGTTGGCTTCGCGGCGCTGGACGCGCCGGCGGGCGACATCACCGGTCAGCACCGCCGCGATGCCGAGGGGTACCCCGATCAGGAGCCAGCAGGTGCCGAGCGCGACCACGCCCAAGATGACGGAGGCGACACCGACCTGGTTGCGCGGTGGGACGGGGCGGCCCATGCGTGCCAAGTCTAGGGCCGTGGCCGGCCTGGCACATAACGACAAATTCGTGCCCTGGCCTCCAGCGCCGACAGAGCTGTGAGGCGGGCACATTGGGTATCTCCCCGGCTTTGTGACAGGTGGGACATCGAGCCCCTACAGCTGCACCATCCGCGGTGCATGTCCTTTGGAGCGCAACGACTTTCCCGCCTCGTGGGTCAGTTCTCTCGCGCTGCCCAGCAGGCCGTCCAGGACCAGGGCCCGTTTGATATGGCGATGCAAGGGGTGTTCGGCGGTGAAGCCGATGCCGCCGAGGACCTGCTGGCAGTGGCGTGAGGTGGACAGCGCCGCCTGGCCGGCGGCGGCCTTGGCCAGCAGGGAGCCCAGGCCATCCGGGTCATCCGTCTCCGCGCTGACGGCCCGCAGGGTCGCCTCGGCCCCCTCTATCGCGACGAGCGTCTCGGCAAGCCGGTGGCGGATCGCCTGGAACGAGCTGATGTGCCGACCGAATTGAACACGGTCCACGGCATGCTGGCGCGCCAGCGCAAGCATGGCCCGGCTGGCGCCCACCAGCCACCAGCCCAGGGCGCGCCGTCCGGCGGCTAACGCCTCCGGCGGCAGCGACTCTCCCCGCGGTACGGAACGTATCGGCAGCTTGTCGTCGAGCGCCGAGCTTGAGCCATCGCCGCGTTCCCATATCACCCAGCGGCCACCGGCATACGGCAGCGGTGCGGCGCCCTCCGGCGCACTTCCGGTCGCCCGCAGTACGACGTCGTTGAGCACAGAGGCGTGCGCGCCGGCCTCGCCGAGCAACTCGAACACCAAAGGGACTGCGGTATCCGGGATCTCGTCGAGCATGTCGAGCCAGCCGAGCTCGTTTAGCGCGGCGTCGAGCTTGGCTCCCGTCGCCGCGGTCATTGCGGTGCGTAGCGAGTCGGCCAGCATGCGCAGTGCCTCGGGGTCCACGGCTCTACTCCTTTCCGAGATCGAGCAGCCGGCGGGCGATGATGTTGCGCTGGATCTCGGCGGTTCCGCCATAGATCGTCGCGGCGCGGGAATACAGGTACTCCGAGCGCCACGGCGTGTCGTCGAGCTCCAGGGTTCCGGGGAGCAGGTCGCGGACGGTGTCGTAGAGCCGTTGTTCGGCGCTGGCCAGCAGCACCTTGTCGATGGAGGTGTCCGGCCCGAGCCGTGCCCCGTCGCGTAACCGGTGCTGGGTGTCGCGGGATCGGCAGCGCAGCGTGTGCAGCGCGAGATAGGCTGCGCCAAGCTCGAACTCGTCGTGGCCGTCGGGTTCGCTAGCGGCTGTCTCCGCGATGAGCTCGTCGAAGCGGGAGTAGAGGTAGGCGATCCGCTGCCAGAAGCAGGCGGAGCGTTCGTAGGGCAGCAGGTCCATCGCCAGCCGCCAGCCGTCTCCGGGTTGGCCGAGCATCCGGCTCGACGGGATCGTCACGTCGTCGTAGTACACCTCGCAGAACTCGTCCACGCCGTGCATCGTGCGCAGCGGCCGAATGGTGATGCCCGGGGTGTCCAGGTCGACGAAGAACGCGGTGATTCCATCGTGGCCCGGCGCGGTGCGGGCGAGCAGGACGCACCGCGTCGAGAACTGTGCGAAGCTCGTCCAGACCTTTTGCCCGTTGACGATCCAGTTGTCGCCGTCCTGGACCGCCCGAGTGGTCAGCGAGGCCAGGTCGCTGCCGGAGCCGGGCTCCGAAAAGCCCTGACACCAATGCTCCGCGCCGCTGAGCAGGCGCGGCACCATCTCTGCTGCGAGTTCTGCAGGGGCGTAATCGATCATCGTCGGCGCGAGCACCTCGAGCATCGAGTACGGCCCGGGCTCGGCGAGCCGCCGGCCGACCACCTCTTCGCCGACGATCGCGCGAAGCACCGCGGGCCCACCCAATCCGCCGACTTCGACCGGCCAGCCGTAGCGCATCCAATCGGCGTCATAGAGCGCCCGGCTGACTCGGGCGAATTGCTGCATGTGGCCCTGCAGCGAATGATCTGGTCCCGGGGTCAGGTCATTGTCGTCGAGCCACGCGCACAGCCCCGCCCGGAACTCCTCGACATTCACGGGGTGGGGCGGCCGACGGCGTGTGGGCGCCCGGAATCGTGCACTCCGCTGCGGCGGATGAACGTCATGGCCCGGGTCTTCAGCCGCCATCCGTCGGCGGTGCGTGAGTAGGTATCGCGGTAGTAGCCGATGCGCATGTCATGGGTGGCATGGTCGATGAAGCACAGCGGTTGCGTCCCGCTGGCCGCATCGCCGTCGATGTCGACCAGCGCAGTTCCAGTGAGAAACAAGCCTTTTGGCGCCGCGGCTACCAATTCCGGGAACTTGTCCAAGCCGTACGTGTCGCCGAACGCGCTGTAGGTTCCGTCGGGCGTGAAGACGCCGATGAGGCCGTCGATGTCTTCCTGTGTGATGGTGACCGCGTAGCGGGCGAGTAGTTGCTGGATCTCGACCAGATCCTCAGTTCTGGTCGGAGGATTTGTCGACATAGACCTTGCCGCCTTTCATGACAAAGCTGACGTGCTGGGTAACGGTTATGTCTTCCAACGGGTTTCCCGGTACCGCGATGATATCGGCGAGCTGGCCCGGTACGAGCCGCCCACGGTCGGTCGAGTTGATGAGCTCGGCCGCGGTCACCGTCGCCGCCCGCAGCACCGCTAACGGGGGCAGGCCCCATTCGACGAGCGTGACAAGCTCGTCGGCGTTGCGGCCGTGTGGAATCGCCGGCGCATCGGTGCCGACGGCGATCTTCACGCCGGCCTTGTGCGCGGCCACTATGGATGTGCGCGACTTCGGAAACATCTCCGCGGCCTTCGCCTGTAGTTCGGGCGGGGCGTGGGAGACATCCATCCCCTCGGCCAGGCGCCGAGTGGATACCAGGAACGTGCCGTGCTCGACCATCATCGCGATGGCCTCGTCGTCGACCAGGAAGCCGTGCTCGATGCAGTCGATGCCGGCTGCCACCGCGTGTTTGACCGCGTCGGCGCCATGCGTGTGCGCGGCCACCCGCAGTCCGCGCCGGTGGGCCTCGTCGACGATCGCGCGCAGTTCCTCATCCGAATAGTGCTGCGCCCCAGGGGGTCCCGTCAGCGACATCACCCCGCCCGAGCAACAGACCTTGATCAGCTCGGCGCCGTGTTTGATCTGGTAACGCACCGCCTTGCGGATCTCGTCGATTCCGTTGGCGATGCCCTCCTCGACCGTCAAGTCGAGCACGTGTGGTGCGAACGCCGCGAACATCGTCGGATCCAGGTGTCCGCCGGTCGGCGTGATGGCGTGACCGGCCGGCACCACCCGCGGCCCGTCGATCCAGCCCGCGTCAATTGCCTTGCCCAGCGCGACATCCAGCAAGTAGCCGCCGGTCTTGACGAAGAGACCGAGATTGCGCACGGTGGTGAATCCCGCGCGCAGCGTGCGTCGGGAATTGCCAATCGCGCGCAGCACCCGCGTCGGGGGATCGTCCTGGACCTGCGACAGGCCGGGCTTCTCCCCGCGGCCGCCCATCAGGAGGTTGACCTCCATGTCCATCAATCCGGGCAGCAGGATTTGGTCGCCGAGGTCGATCAGCTCGCCTTCGGTGTCACCGCCGACACCGGCGATCCGATCGCCATCGATGCGCAGGATACCGGGCCGCAGGATCTCGCCGCTATCAACGTCGAGCAGCCCGGCGGCCTTGAGCGTCAACACCTCTCAGATCACCGGCTCGCGGATCAGCTCCACCCACGCGGCGCCGCTGTCGGGCACGCGCGGCTGCTTCCACGCCTCTATCGGAAACGACACCATGACCAGCGACTGCATGATGTGCATGAGCGTACGGGCGTCCTCGGGCAGATCGTCCAGCGGGAACTTGTCACAGTACTCGATGGCGTCGTTGAGCCGCGGGAACGCGGCGTCGTAGAACGCCTGCATCTCGGGCATGGTCGAGGCCAGGCGCTTGGCGTAGCGCTCGGGTTCGGTGGCCAGGTCCCAATCCAAATAAGGCTCCAGGTCAGCGAATTCAGACGGTAACGCCATTGCGCTGGTACTCCTTCACGTAGTCGCCGGTGGTCTTGTGCAGATGGCGGATGAGCACCTCCTGATCGCACAACAGGAACTCCTTGACGGCCCGGGTGCCGATCATGGTCTGGGTCGCCTCCAGCGTGTTGGCGTCCTGCAGCGCGTACTCCTTGAACGTCACCGCCGCCAGCTCCTGGGCGAGGCGTTCCCGCGCGTTGCGCGGCGGAACGAAATAGAGCGAGCACTCGAAGGTGTGCTTGTCGACGGCGGTCGGCCAGTAGTGGTAGGTCAAGAACCAGCCGGGCTCCCAGATCAGCAGCATGAAGTTCGGGTAGAAGAGCCAGGAGTCGATGCCCCACTGCGGCACCCTCTTCACGTTGACACCCGGCGGCAGCTCCAGGTTCTGGATGATCTCCGGCTTGTCCCACGGACCGAACAACCCGCTGCGCAATACCTGGTCCATCGGCTTGACCATGGACATGTCGGGCGGCGGCGCCTGCCCACCCCAGGTCGACTGCAGGTTGTGCGGGCCGGCCAACTCGTAGTGCAGCGCCTCGTAGCCGTACTTCTGGATTTTGGCGGCTTCCTCCTTGGTGTACTGCCCCTGGTGCAGGATCGGCGCGTGATAGAACTCGACGAACGCGTCGATGAACAGCTTCCAGTTGCTGCCGACCTCGGCCCGGTAGGAGTAGGTCTCCGTCATCTCGCCGAACGGGTAGCCCTCGATGCTCTTGGCCAACGGCCCCAGGTAGTCGGTGAGCGGCGCCGCGTTGTTATCGAAGTTGATGAAGATGAAGCCTTCCCACACCTCGCAGCGCACCGGTACCAAGCCGTAGTCGGCCTTGTCGACGTTGAAGAACTCTTCCGGCTGCTGGACGAAGGTCAGGTCGCCGTCGAGGCTGTAGCGCCAGGCGTGGTACTTGCAGGTGAACTGTCGGCAGGTGCCCGATGTCTCCTCGTGCGGAAAGTCGTTCCACACCAACTTGTTTCCGCGATGGCGGCAGACGTTGTGAAACGCCTTGACCGAACCGTCCTTGGTCTTGACGATGATGACCGACATGCCCTTGCCGGCCGAGGGCAGTTCCTTGGTGAAGTAGCTGCCGGTGCGCGGCAGGCGATTGACGCGGCCGACGTTGAGCCACGTCCGTTTGAAGATCGCATCGCGTTCGGCTTCGAAGAATGCCGGATCGATCGAGTCGGTGTAATCGACTGGCCCGGTGCCCAGTTCGGGATAGTTTTCTGTCCAGCTGCCTGCGGCCGGTTTCGGGAAGTGGGGCAAGGCTCTAACCTTTCTCGTTCTCGAGCTGTACGCCAAAAGTGTTGATCGCCATCGCGAGTGCGATGTAGCCACCGATGGTGAAGATCAGATCCATACGCTGACGTTCGTCAAGCCGTTCGCAAAGGGCCGTCCACGTCTGATCGGAGAGGTTGGATTTCTCGTCGAGTTCGTCGACGGCCGTGAACACGGCGCGATCGAACTCGTCGCTCGTTTCGCCCGTCTGCGCGGCGGCGATCTCGGCTTCGGACAGTCCCTCCTTCTTCGCGAGGCTCACGTGGTGGGACCACTCGTATTCGCAGCCGCGTCGATGGGCGACACGCAGGATCGCTTGCTCGCGGATGCGTGCCGGGAGGGTGGAGCCGAACAGCAGGTACCCGCTGAACCGCAGGAATGCGCGGGCCAGTTTCGGGTGGCGGACCAGCGTCGACATCAGCGTGCCGGCGTCCTGGGGGTTGCGCCTTTCCTGGGGCAGCATGCCGGACAGTGACTGCTCGACAGCCTCGTCCCACTGGTCGGCGGGCAGCGGCCGCAGACGCATCAGGCAAGCTCCTCTCGGTGAAAGAGAATCATATTCTCATTTCCAACCAATAGACTTGCACGATTCGGTCGGCTGGTCAATGCCGGCGGGTCGCGATCCGCACTGGCCAGCCGCCCGGGCGACCGCGGCGGAAGCGTTGCCCGCTCGGCCCGTGCTGTGGGTCCACGTTTTCCGGCGAAACGTCAGGTTTTCTCTAGGTGGCCCCGGCATTTACCTCGCGGCCATGACGCTCGAAGGCGGGCAATGAGACTAATCGTCTTAGGCCTGGTCAGGGCTGCGTGAGTCGCTGCGCGCGGTGCTGGATGTTGATTCTCGCTTCACGAGAAGATAGTTTTCAAAATAGTGATCTTGGCGCCAAGCGGCGGTTCGCCGTAACTGTGTGGGCACAGCGCGTCCGACGGATTCGATCGAGAAGGAGCGGACATGAACAAAGAAGACATGATCCTGATCAGCGTGGACGACCACACCGTCGAGCCGCCGGACATGTTCAAGAACCATCTGGCGAAGAAGTACGCCGACGACGCGCCGCGCCTGGTGCACAACCCCGACGGCTCGGACATGTGGAAGTTCCGCGACACGGTCATCCCGAACGTTGCACTCAACGCGGTCGCCGGCCGGCCCAAGGAGGAGTACGGCATCGAGCCGACGGGTCTGGATGAGATCCGGCCGGGTTGCTACAACGTCGACGAGCGCGTCAAGGACATGAACGCCGGCGGCATCCTGGCCTCGATCTGCTTCCCGTCCTTCCCGGGCTTTGCCGGGCGTCTGTTCGTCACCGAGGACCCGGAATTCTCGACCGCGCTGGTGCAGGCCTACAACGACTGGCACATCGACGAATGGTGCGGAGCGTACCCGGCGCGGTTCATCCCGATGGCGATCCCGGTGATCTGGGATGCCGAGGCGTGTGCCGCCGAGGTTCGCCGAGTCGCAAAGAAGGGTGTCCACGCGCTGACGTTCACCGAGAACCCGGCTGCGATGGGCTACCCCAGCTTCCACGACGAGTACTGGAACCCGCTGTGGAAAGCGTTGTGCGACACCAACACCGTGATGAACATCCACATCGGTTCCTCGGGCCGGCTCGCGATCACCGCGCCCGATGCCCCGATGGACGTGATGATCACCCTGCAACCGATGAACATCGTGCAAGCCGCCGCGGACCTGCTGTGGTCGCGGCCGATCAAGGAGTACCCGGACCTCAAGATCGCGCTGTCCGAGGGCGGCACCGGCTGGATTCCCTACTTCCTGGAGCGGGCGGACCGCACGTACGAGATGCACTCCGCCTGGACGCACCAGAACTTCGGCGACAAGCTGCCGTCGGACGTGTTCCGCGACCACTTCCTGACCTGCTTCATCAGCGACAAGGTCGGCGTGGCACTGCGCAACATGATCGGCATCGACAACATTTGCTGGGAGGCGGACTACCCGCACAGCGACTCGATGTGGCCGGGTGCGCCGGAAGAGCTGTGGGACGTGCTGTCCATCAACAACGTCCCGGACGACGAGATCAAGAAGATGACCCATGAGAATGCCATGCGGTGGTACTCGTTCGACCCGTTCACCCACATCACGCCGGAGCAGGCGACTGTCGGGGCGCTGCGCAAGGCCGCCGAGGGGCACGACGTGTCGATAAAGGCGAAGGGGCACGAAAAGGACAGTCGCGGCGGCTCGTCCTTCGCGGATTTCGCGGCAAACGCGAAAGCCCTTTCCGGCAACAAGGACTGATGCGCCGCCGGAATGCTGAGTGCGCCGGTGCATTTCGATCAGAGGAGATTTGGCAGTGCCCGGCGATGGAATGAATTTCGAGCTGACCGATGACCAGGAGCTGATCCGTCGGTCGGTCGCCGAGTTGGCGCGGAAGTTCGACGACCAGTACTGGATGGAAAAAGACCAGGCGCACGAGTTTCCAACCGAGTTCTACGACGCCATCGCTCAGGGCGGCTGGCTGGGGATGACGATTCCGACCGAGTACGGCGGTCATGGCCTCGGCATCACCGAGGCCACCCTGCTGCTCGAGGAAGTCGCCAAATCCGGCGGCGGCATGAACGCGGCCAGCTCGATCCACCTGTCGATCTTCGGAATGCAACCCGTGGTCGTGCATGGTTCCGAGGAACTCAAAGCGCGGACATTGCCGCCCGTCGCGACCGGCGAAGTACACGTGTGCTTCGGGGTGACCGAACCCGGTGCCGGACTGGACACGTCGCGCATCACCACGTTCGCCAAACGCGATGGGGATCGCTACATCGTCAACGGCCGCAAGGTCTGGATCTCCAAAGCCATGGAGTCCGACAAGATCCTGTTGTTGACGCGGACCCAAAGTTACGACGAGGTAGCCAAGAAGACCGACGGGATGACCCTCTTTCTCACCGACCTCGATCGCAGCAAGGTCGACGTCCGCCCGATCCGAAAGATGGGCCGCAACGCCGTCAGCTCCAACGAGCTGTTCATAGACAACCTCGAAGTGCCGGTCGAGGATCGAGTCGGCGAGGAGGGCAAGGGATTTCAGTACATCCTCGACGGCCTGAACCCCGAACGCATGCTGATCGCCGCCGAGGCGCTCGGTATCGGCAGGGTCGCGCTCGAAAAAGCGGTGAAGTACGCCAACGAGCGCGAGGTCTTCGGCCGCCTGATCGGGATGAACCAGGGCATCCAGTTCCCGCTGGCCGACTCCCTGGCCCGGCTGGACGCCGCGGAGCTGATGCTGCGCAAGGCCACCTGGCTGTACGACAACGGCAAACCTTGTGGGCGCGAAGCGAATACCGCCAAGTACCTGTGCGCCGATGCCGGCTTCACCGCCGCGGACCGGGCGTTGCAAACCCACGGCGGCATGGGGTATTCGGAGGAATACCACGTGGCGCGTTACTTCCGTGAGGCCCGGCTGATGAAGATCGCGCCGATCAGCCAGGAGATGATTCTGAACTTCCTGGGAGCCCACACACTGAAACTGCCACGCAGCTACTGATGACCGTCCGCCGCCGATGACCGACCCCGTGCTGCTGTCCGATGATCGCGACGGGGTACGCACCCTGACCCTCAACCGCCCGCACCGCAAAAACGCGATCACTCCGCAGCTGTGGGTGGCGTTGCGAGACGCCCTCGATGGCGCCGGTCGTGACCGCAGCGTGCGCGCCCTGGTCATCACCGGCGCCGGCGGCAGTTTTTGCTCCGGCGCCGACATTTCGGTCCGCGACGACGTCCATCCGAGGGACAAACTGCGGCGCCTGACCGACGTGGCGCTCGCGTTGCACGAGCTCCCGATCCCGACGGTCGCCAAGGTCGACGGGGTAGCGGTCGGCGCCGGATGGAACCTGGCACTGGGATGCGATCTCGTGGTCGCTACGCCGGAATCGAAGTTCTGCCAGATCTTTTCCAAGCGGGGCCTGTCAATCGACCTCGGTGGCTCCTGGCTGCTGCCGAAACTCGTTGGCCTGCAACAGGCTAAGCGACTCGCGCTGCTCGCCGAAACCATCGACGCCACCGAAGCCCACGCTTTGGGCCTGGTGACCTGGGTGGTGTCCGCCGCCGAGATCGACGCCTTCGTCGAGGATCTCGCCGACCGACTGGCCGGCGGCCCGCCGGTCGCGCTCGCCCAGACGAAGGCGCTGCTGAACGAGGGCGTGGACAGCAACCTGCGCGACTCGCTAGCCAACGAGGCTCGCGCGCAGGCTGTCAATTTCGCGACG
>NZ_MBEM01000192.1:0-14446 GCF_001954045.1 Mycobacterium sp. SP-6446
GTAGGCGCGCACAGGGTGGGAAACAGCAGCGCACTGCCCGGGGTGGTGGCGTACGTGTGCCCGTCCGGCATGGTCCAGATCACCGTGCCGTCGCGCAGCTGTTGGTCGCGCCACCCCCAGAAGGTCTTCAGTAGATGATGAAACCTGCACAGGCACTTGATGTTTGAGGCATGCGTGGCACCGCCGTCGGCGAACGGGATCGTATGGTCCAGGTCGCATTCGGTGGCCGGGCGATCACAGCCCGGCGCCCGGCAGGTCAGATCCCGCGCCCGCACATAGGCCGCAAGCCTGGCCGACGGAGTGTAGTGGGGCTCGGCGCCGCCCGGCGGCAGCAACGGTTGCAGCCGGGCGGTCTTGGCCAGCTCGGCCACCAGCTCGGCGGAGATCAGCCCGTCGGCACCCAACAGCGATCCGGGGGTGGTTCCCCGCCCCTCGACGGTCGCCTGCTCGGCCACCACATGGATGACCACCGGCCCCGCCGCGGCTCGCCCACCGGCAACACAGTCGGAGCTGCCGCATTGGCAGCCCAGGCGATCGAGTCCCGCGGCCAGGGCGCCCAGGGCATCGGCCCGCCGCTGATCCTTGGACCGCGGATCGGCCGCACACACCGTTGCCGCCAGGGCATCGAGGCGCTTGTCCAGCGCTTCGGCGTCGCTGGCGAACAGGCTGCCGTGCAATTCGCTCATCCCGCCCTCGGATTCCCAGATCGACACCTCGCGACCCCGCATCCGATCGCGGTGGCGGCGCACCGCATCCCGATCAGCCGCGACCACGACCCGATCGACCGCCCCGGCGAGCTTGCCCTGCGTCATCGACGGCCACCGCGGCGCGCGCACGGCCAGCTCGCCGTCTACGCGCGCCAACACGTCGGGGTCGGTGATCAGATCGGTCCGGTACACCATCGTCTGGAACAAGCGATAGTCGATGTCGCCGGCCCGAAACACCTCGGCCACCAGCGGGAGCCGCTCGCGCATCGCCAACGCGTAGCGCAAGTAGCTGCCGGCCATGGCCAGGCTGATCCGAAACGCCGCGGCCACCTCGGCACCCACCGCCGCCCAGGTATCCACGGCCCAGTCCTGGTGTTCGCCGCGTTCGGCCCGGCGCAGCTCGAAGAGCTCCCCGATCGCATCCAACCGCTCGGCAACCGCCCGAGCCTCGGTCCGCCACGCTGCGCACATCCGATCTATCAGGGCGCGCGACTCGCCGGTGTCGGAAGGCTCCCAGTAGTCGTGGAGGGGTGTATCGAACATGTGTTCGAGTCTAGGTGGCCCCCCCGACAAATTTCGCCAATGCCTTCGAGCCGATCGCTTTCATCCTGGCTTCATGTGTCGTCACTAGCGTCGCCTTCGCTACGACCGGAAGGGGTGGATCGATGAGGTTCCGAACGAAAATCGGCATCGGTGTCGCCGGCGCCGCCGTCCTGACGGGCATCGGCATTGGCGTCGCCACCGCCGACGACCAGGAGATCACCGGCCCAGCCGCGGATCAGGCTCGCACCGCGGCGCTACAAGCTGTGCCGGGCAAAGCCGGCAAGGTCGAGAAGGAAACCAACGAGGGCGCCGCCTACTACGGGGTACTCGTCACGAAACCCGACGGCACACAGATCGAAGTGCACCTCGACCAGGGCTTCCACTTCGTGGGCACCGAGGCGCCCGATAACGACTGACCGTCTTAGGGCGACTGCAAGTTGGTGGCGTCGAGCGCCGGCCGCAACGCCCGCGCCAGGGTGGCTGCGTCGTCGACGGCCCAGTAGTGCATGTAGAACATGTGGGGCTCCTCGGTCAGCCCGTGGTTATGCAACTCGACGATCTGGATATTGCCGGCACGCAATGCCTGGATGACCTTCTGCACCTCCGGGGCGATCAGGATGAAGTCGCCGTTGATCGCTGCGCGACCACCGCCGACGGGCTGAAAATTGATCACGGTCGTCAGATTCAGCGAGGCGGCGGGCAGCACGTGCCCCTCCTCAACGATGGTGTCCTTGCGAGGAATGCTGTACTTCAACAGCCCGCCATCTTGGGTTCCCTTGCGGCCCAAGGCCTGTTGCACCGCGCCGACGTCGATGTCGACCGGGGGTTGCTGTGCCGGCGGCTGGGACGGAGCACCGATCGCTGTGGCGTCCAACGCCGCCTTGAGACCTTGGGCCAGTTGGGTGGCGTCACCCATCCCGTGGACGTGCGTCCACCACACCGGCGGGCTTTGCTGCAGCAGATGCTTGTGGAGCCCGGTCTGGGCGATGCCATGCGCCTGCAACGCATCGGTGACCTTGGGCAACTCGTCCTCGGTGATCACGAGGTCGCCCATCAGCAGCGTCTCGTTGTTGTCGTAGCGGGCGAATGCCGCGTATCCGCCCAACGATAGGCCCGGTTTGATGTCCACGCCGTAGGACGTGATGTGAAGATCGTTGCGCGGCAAGTTGATGCGATACGCAGTGTTGTTGTCGCCGAGCTTGCCGTTACGTCCCAGCGCGTCGGCCACTGGCTTCCAATCGGCATCGGTCGTGGTCACCGCCGAACGGGGAGTGCCGGCTTGGCCGTTGCCGCCGCCCCCACCACCCTTGGAGCCCGAACAACCCGCCAGCACCACCGCCGCCGCGGCGGCACTCGCGATGATCCTCGCAGCATGCTTGGTGCCCGCCATGCCCACGGTCTATCGCTTCTTCATGAAGTCACGATGAAGGTCGCCCACGCATCCTCATCGTGACTTCATCAACGCCGACTACACCTGTTTCACCCCGCATAAAGGTGATGATGGATCCGGGCTCGACGCCGAACCCGGGAAGGATGGTGACGACGGTGCGTGTGCTAGTCGTCGAAGACGAGCCCAAGATGGCCGACTTGCTGCGCCGCGGCCTGGCGGAAGACGGCTACGCGGTCGATATCGTCGCCGACAGCTCCACGGGCTACGAGGCCGCCATGGTTTACGACTACGACGCGGTGGTGCTCGACGTGATGCTGCCGGGGATGTCCGGCTTCGATATCTGCCGCAAATGGCGGGACCGGCAGAACTGGGTACCGGTGCTCATGCTCACCGCCCGCGGGGCTGTCACCGATCGCGTCGCGGGACTTGACGGCGGCGCCGACGACTACCTCACCAAGCCATTTCACCTCGACGAGCTCTTCGCCCGGCTCCGATCGCTTATCCGCCGCGGGCCGACTCCACGACCCAGCGTTTTGACCGTCGGACCGTTACGGGCCGATCCCGCAAGTCGCCGATGCTGGCGCGGCGACGTCGAAATCGCCCTGACCACCAAGGAATTCGGGCTGTTCGAACTACTCATGCGTCGACCCGGCACAGTGCTCACCCGAGAACTGCTGGTGGAACACTGCTGGGACTTCGCGTATGAATCACGTTCGAATGTGGTCGACGTCCACATCCGCGCACTGCGAGACAAGATCGACCGGCCGTTCGGGGTGTGCTCTATCGAAACCGTGCGCGGCATCGGCTACCGGATGCGTACCGACGGCGGTGCGCCCGACGAAACGGGCAAATGATGCGGCGCTGGCCGATCCGGATCCGGCTCGCCGCCGCCTTCACCGCGGTGATGGCGCTGGTCTTGTTGGCCGTTGGAGCTCTCACTGTCGCTCACACAAAAGAATCGCTCGACGCGGCCATCACGGAGTCCCTGTCCTATCGGCTGGCCAACCTGCGGTCGTTGGCGGCCGCGTCCGATCCAATGCTGGCCGGCGGTGATCCCGACACCGCCCAGCAGATCATCGCCCCCGATGGTCAGGTGTTGGCCGCAACCCCCAATCTCGTCGGTCAGACTGCCCTGTCACGTGCCGAACTGGTCACTGCCCGACGCGGCCAACTCATCGTGGATCACCCGCGGCTTGGCAACTTGGAGGGCCCGGTGCGGGTGGCGGCAGGCCCGGTTCCCGGCGGACGTGTGGTGGTGGCCGCGCAGAGCCTGGCAGATCGCGACGCCGCCGTGGCGGACCTGCGCAATGAACTGGCCACCGGTTTCCCAATTGTTTTATTGGCCGCGGCCCTTGGCGCGTATCTGTTGGCCGCGGCCGCCCTTCGACCGGTCGAGCGTATGCGCGCCCGCGCCGCCGGGCTCAGCGCAGCCGACACAAACGCGCGCCTACCCGTCCCGCCGGCCCATGACGAAATCCGCCATCTGGGAACAACCTTCAACGAACTCCTGCAGCGGCTACAAGAAGCGCTGGAGCGGGAACGACAGTTCGTCAGCGATGCGGGCCACGAACTTCGCACGCCCCTTAGCCTGCTGACCACCGAACTCGAACTCGCGCTGCGGCGCCCACGAAGCAACCCCGAACTGGTCGCCGCAATCCGTTCGGCGCTGAACGAGACCGCCCGGCTGTCCCGCCTCGCGCGCGATCTGCTCACCGTCGCAGACACCGGCAGCTCGCCCGAGCCACCGACCATCGATTTACGGACCCATCTGCAGGTGATCGGCGAGCGCTATCGACGCAGCCGCGGCGGCGAACTTGACATCGATTGCTCCGCAGGCCAATACGTTCGCGTCGAGCCGAATGACCTGGATCGGATCATCAGCAACCTTATCGACAACGCCACCCAACACGGTGCCCCGCCGATCACCATCCACGTCCAGAGGTCCGCCCCCGACGGGGTCGAGATCCGCGTCGGCGACCACGGCGCCGGATTTCCACCCGAATTCCTCCCACACGCCTTCGACCGGTTCACCCGCGCCGACACCGCGCGTACCACAGGCGGCACCGGCCTCGGACTGGCCATCGTCGACACCCTCACGCAACGCAACCACGGCACGCTCACCGCCCGCAATCGTCCCGCTGGTGGCGCCGAAATCACCATCCGTCTTGCCGCCGCGTCCAGCAGCGACCCGCACGGCGGCTGATCCGTCGCGATTGTGCGCCTGCGCACCCGTAAGCAAGACTGGCCTAAAGGTTTTGCCGCCAAGGAGGTGGTCTCTGTGACGATGACCGACTCAGCCAGTGCCACTAACGACGAAGCAGTCCGCCTATGGGTCGAGTCTTACCAGGGCGAAGTATTGGGCGAGGCGTACTTTGCCGGGATGGCGGAGCGCAACACCGACCCGACGCTGCGCGAGAAGATCGACCTCTTGAGGTGCCTCGAGCGCTCCACCAAGGAGCTGCTGGAGCCCGTGATCGCGCGCTTGGGCATCCCCGCGGAGCCAGACAAGGCCATCGTCGAGGCGGCGGGCAACGTCACCGACGTCGAATACCTGCCCATGCTGAAAAGCTTTGTGGGCGCCGCCGCCGAGTACCTCGGTCGCTACGCGCGACTCCGCTCATTGGTCGAGCCTTCGGACGCCTCGATCGTCGACCAACTCATCGCCCACGAGCTCGCCTTCGAGTTGTTCGCTCGCCGCGAGCTTGCCGGCGAGACTGACACGTCTACCGAGCCCATCCGCGCGCTGAGCCACGTGACCTGCTGACAACCCGGCCCGTTGTCAGCGGTGCCACGGGCACAGGTCGTTGATCGCGATCCCGACGATCTGGTTCGCCCCGTCCGGACCCAGCCCCGGATTGTCCCGCAGGAAATAGCTCGCCGTCTCCTGCGGAGTGAGGCCTCGGTCCATCAGCCCACACATATCCAGGGCCTGGTCCAGTCCCACGGTTCTGCCCCCGGCGTCCCGATAACCGGCCGCGGCGACGTCTGCCTCGAAAGCACGCATAGCGCAGTCCGGAGCCGGTCCGGGCCCGACTATGCATCCCGGTGGCGGATCGGCGTTCGCGTAAGGGATCACGGCAAAAGCCGCGACGGCCACGAAGATCGCGCCGGCAGACCGGATGACCCCACCATTCGTTGCCATATCCACGGCGAAAACAGTAGACGTAATCCGGTGAAATCGCCTGGCAATTCCAAAAAGTCACCCGTGGGCTACCGGCCGTTGATCACGGTGTTCCCGAACACATGAAGGGAAACCCGCACCATGGCTTCTGCGTCGCTTCCGGCGGCGGCGGGTCCGTGCCCTCCCAAACTCCCGGGGTGACATTTCCATGGCCCCAAACGACGCCGTACCACGTGTGGCATTGAGTCTTGTCCCAGTTGACATTTGGCGGGCAGCCCCGACCGGTCTGTGGGTGAAGGCCGCCCTTTTCATCGCCGGGGCAGCATTTGTACGGCCCGGATGCGCCGGGCGGCACCGGCCCGTCTCCCGGAATGAACGGCTGAGCGTGTGCGATACCTAGGCCGAGCCCCGATCCGGTGAGCGCAACAACTCCCGACATGAGCGCCCCGGCAACGACTTTCTTTGCGGTCCCGTATGACATTGCCTCAGCTAACAGGAAGTGGACCGCTACCGATCCCAATATCCGGACTTCGCTCGACTAACGTCGGCCCGGTGGCGCACCTACTCGGGGCCGAGGCCGTACACCTCGAATATCCGACTCAGGTGGTGTTCGATTCGGTCACGCTGGGTGTCAACGACGGCGCGCGCATCGGCATCGTCGGCCGAAACGGGGACGGCAAGTCCAGCCTGCTGGGCCTGCTGGCCGGTCAGCTGCGGCCGGATTCCGGTCGGGTCACCCGGCGCGGCGGGTTACGCGTCAGCGCGTTGAGCCAGGCGGACACCCTCGACGCGGAGCGCACTGTGGGCTGGTCGCTGGTCGGCGAGCGGGCCGATCACCAGTGGGCCGGTGACCCGCGGGTCCGCGACGTGGTCGGCGGGCTGGTCTCCGATATCGCCTGGGACGCGGAGATCGCCACGCTGAGCGGCGGCCAGCGGCGGCGGGTGCAGCTGGCCAGGCTGCTGATCGGCGAATGGGACGTGATCGCCCTCGACGAGCCCACCAACCACCTCGACATCGAGGGCATCACCTGGCTGGCCGGCCACCTGAAACAGCGGTGGGCGCGCAACACCGGCGGCCTGCTGCTGGTGACGCACGATCGCTGGTTTCTCGACGAGGTCGCCACCACCACGTGGGAGGTGCACGACGGGATCGTCGAACCGTTCGAAGGCGGGTACGCGGCGTACGTCCTGCAGCGCGTCGAGCGCGACCGGCTGGCCGCCGCGGCCGAAGCCAAACGGCAGAACCTGATGCGCAAGGAGCTGGCCTGGCTACGGCGGGGGGCGCCGGCGCGGACGTCGAAGCCAAAGTTCCGGATCGAGGCCGCCAACCAGCTGATCGCCGACGTGCCGCCGCTGCGCAACAGGGTCGAGCTGGCCAAGCTGGCGACCGCGCGGCTCGGGAAGGACGTCGTCGATCTGCTCGACGTGTCGGTGTCGTTTGGCGGCGTGCCGGTGCTGCGCGACGTCGAATGGCGGATCGCCCCGGGTGAGCGCACGGGCATCGTCGGCGCCAATGGCGCCGGCAAGTCGACGCTGCTGGGACTGATCGCCGGCACGATTAAGCCCGACGCCGGGCGCGTCAAGCGCGGCAAGAGCGTCCAGCTCGCCGTCCTCGACCAGCGGGGTGAGGAGCTTGCCGCGCTCGCCGGCGACCGGATCGCCGACGTGTTGGGCCGGCTGCGCGGCGACTATCAGGTCGACGGCCGCGACGTCACCCCGGCCCAACTGCTGGAGCGACTCGGATTCGGCCGGGGTCAGCTGTCCGCGCGAGTCGGCGACCTGTCCGGTGGCCAGCGACGCCGGCTGCAGCTCATGCTCACCCTGTTGGCCGAGCCGAACGTGTTGCTCCTCGACGAGCCGACCAACGACGTGGACACCGACATGCTGACCGCCACCGAGGATCTGCTCGACTCGTGGGCCGGCACGTTGATCGTCGTCTCGCACGACCGATATCTGCTCGAGCGCGTGACCGACCAGCAGTACGCGATTCTCGACGGCCGGTTGCGGCACCTGCCCGGCGGCATCGACGAATATCTGCGGCTGGCGGCGCGGCCGATCCCGGACAAGCCGCGGCCGGCGAAACCGTCGCACGAGATGTCCGGCGCGCAGCGTCGCGCGACCGAGAAGGAATTGGCCGCGGCCGACCGCCAGTTGGCTCGCCTCGCCGACCGAATCGCGGCCAAACACACCGAACTCGCCGAGCATGACCAGTCCGATCATGTCGCGCTGAGCCGACTGACCGAAGAGTTGCGCCTCCTCGAAAATGAGGTGGCGGCAACGGAAGCGCGCTGGCTCGAGCTATCGGAGGTGCTGGAATGAGCAATTACCGGCCGGTGCCTTACCTGCCCGGCGAGGCGTTGCTCGCGCTGTACCGGCGCCGCGGCGCGGTGATCAACTCCGGCATCGGCCGGCACGGCTACACCTATCTCCTGGGGCCCGAGGCGAACAAGTTCGTCTTCGCCAACGCCGACGCGTTCAGCTGGCGCGAAACCTTCGAGAACCTGGCGCTCGTCGACGGGCCCACGGCGTTGATCGTCAGCGACGGGGACGACCACCGGCGCCGCCGCAGTGTGGTGGCGCCGGGCCTGCGACACCGGCAGATTCAGGATTACGTGCAGACCATGGTGTCCACTATCGACACCGTCATCGACGGCTGGCGGCCCGGCCAACGGCTGGACATCTACCGGCACTGTCGCTCGGCGGTCCGGCGTAGCACCGCAGAGAGCCTGTTCGGCCCGCGAATGGCGATGCACTCCGACTTTCTCGGGGAGCAACTTCAACCCCTGCTGGACCTGACCCACCAGCTGCCGCAGGTGGTGGCGCTGCAACGCTGGCTCAATTCGCGGGGATGGCGGCGGGCGACGGCCGCGCGCTCGCGCCTGCACGACTTCGTCGACACCCAAATCGCCTGCGCCCGCGCCGCTCCCAGGCCCGACGATCACATGCTGACCATGTTGATCAACGGCCGCGGCGACGAGGGTTACGCCTTGAGCAACAACGAAATTCGCGACGAGATCATCTCGCTCATCACCGCCGGCTACGAAACCACCAGCGGCGCGCTCGCCTGGGCGATCTACACGCTGCTCGCCCTGCCCGGTGCGTGGGACAGCGCCGCCGAGGAAGTGGCTCGCGTGCTTGGTGACCGGCCGCTGGCCGCCGCCGATTTGAATGCGCTCACCTATCTCAACGGCGTTGTGCACGAGACGCTCCGGCTGTACTCACCCGGGGTGATCTCCGCCCGGCGGGTGATGCGCCACCTCCGGTTCGACGGACACCGCATCCGCGCCGGACGGTTGCTGATCTTCAGCGCGTACGTCACGCACCGGCTTCCCGAGATCTGGCCGGACCCAACCGAATTCCGGCCGGCTCGTTGGGATCCCGGCTCGCCCGACTACCGCAAGCCCGCGCCGCACGAGTTCATCCCGTTCAGTGGGGGCTTGCACCGCTGCATCGGGGCGGCGATGGCGACCACCGAGATGATGGTCATGCTGGCCAGGGTGGTCGCCAGGACCCGGCTGCGCCTACCGGCTCAGCGGATTCGCGCGGCCAACCTTGCCGCGCTGGCACCAAAGCCGGGCCTGACCGTCGACGTCATCGACTCAGTGCCAGCGCAATAGCACCATTTCCGAGGAGAACCCGGGGCCCATCGCCAGCAACAGCACGTGGCTACCGCTCGGCGGCGGCTTGGCGATCGTGTCGCGCAGGATGTGCAGCACCGAGGCCGACGACAGGTTGCCGATTTCGCCGAGCGAACGCCACGTCAGCTCGAGCGCCTCAGGCGCAAGCTCCACGCTCTTGGCGATCGCGTCGATCACCTTCGGTCCACCGGGGTGGGCCACCCAGCCACCGATGTCGTCCTTGGTCAGGCCGCGCGAGGCGAGGAAGGTGTTGACGTCGTCGGCCAGGTAGCGCTCGATAAGGCTCGGCAGCTCGGGTGACAGCATGAGCTGCAGGCCGGCGGAATCGACGTTCCAGCCCATGATCTGCAGCGAATCCGGATACAGGCGACTGTGCGAATCGAGGATGTCGGGGCCACCCGCCGTCATTTGCTCGGCGCGACGATCGCCGACGGCGACCACCGCCGCCGCGCCGTCGCCGAACATCGCGGTGGCGACCAGACCCGACACGGTCGGCTTGACCGCCGGGAAGCTCAGCGAGCAGAGCTCGACCGACACCAGGACCGCTACTCCGTCGGGCGCACCACGCAGGTAGTCGTGCAGCCGACCGAGCCCCGCCGCCCCCGCCGCGCAACCCAGACCGAACATCGGCACCCGCCGCACGTCGGGTCGCAGGCCGAGGCGTCCGACGATGCGGGCATCCAGCGACGGCACCAGCACGCCGGTCACGGTCGTGGTGGCGATCATGTCGATGTCTTGCGGTCGCAGGCCCGCCTCGTCGAGGGCGCCCAGCAGCGCCTCGCAACCCAGGTCCACCGCGTTCTCGATAAAGACCTCGTTCGCCTCGCCGAAGTCGGTCAGTGACGGGTATTTCTCCAGGGGCAGCACCAGGTGGCGGCTGTTCACTCTCGCACCCGCGTGCAGGCGCCGGACAATGCCCTCGTGTTCTTTCAGTACGGGCAGCTCGACGAATTGGTCGGTAATTTCGCTTTGGCCGTACCGATGCGGCGGCAAGGCACCGAACACACCTGCGATGACGCTCATGCCCTACCCTCTGCTCAAATGCGATTTCCGCGGTTCCCAAAGTTTAGCCGTCACGTGTCGTGCGGCAAAGCCACTGCTATTCAACATCTGTCGAATAGGTATCGGAGGGCAGTCGCGTAATCGATTCTGCCAGCGCGGCTTTCGTCAAGCAATGCTATCGTCGTCGTCTTGATGGAGCGCCATCGCGATCAACGCATCGGGGCTTAAAGAGTCGATGACGTCGTCACTAACGGTGGAATCGGGAACAACTTTTTCCGATTCGCCGGCGAGCAGTAAAAGCTTGTCGAGCAATCCGGTTCGGCGCAGCTCCTGGAGTGGAATCTTTCGCAGCGTCGACCAAATCTTCTCGTCGTCCGATTCATGATCGCCGTGCAGAAGTTGTTGAAGGTAAACGGCCAATGCCGCAGGGGTCGGATAGTCGAAGATCAGCGTGCGCGACAATGCCAACCCGGTTTCGCTCGTGAGACGGTTGCGTAGTTCGACCCCGGTCATCGACTCGAAACCGAGGTCTTCGAAGGCGCGCTCGGCCTCGATGTCGTGGCCGCCGGGGTGCCCCAACACCGCGGCGGCGTGCGAGCACACCAACTCCTGCAGCCGGCGGTGCTGCTCGGCGGGGGGTAGCGCTCGCAGCTGCTCGGCCAGGCCCGCCCAGCGGCTCGCGATCGGCGGGCCCGCGGCCGCGCCCAGCCAATATCGGTGGCGGGCGAATCCGTATGTCGGCAACTCCACTCGGCGGGCCGGTGTGCCGGCCAGCGCCGCGGGCCAATCCACCTGCACGCCCGCGGTGAACACGCGCCCGGCAGCGGTGAGCAGCGAATCGATTTCGGGACGGTCGTCGGCCAACGTGACCACCGCCCTGGCCCGCTCGTTCGTCAACGATTGCTCGACCGCGGCCGTCAGGGCCGCCCCGGGACCCGCCTCCACGAACACGTCGGCCCCGAGCGACTCGGCTGTCCTGACGCTGTCGATGAAACGGACTGCTTGCCGCACATGCTCGACCCAGTACCGCGGCGTTCCGTAGCCGTGGCCGGCCAACTGCCCAGTCACGTTGGATACCAATCCCATTCGCGGCTGACGCACCGACACGTCCGCCACCACCCGGCCGAATTCGTCGAGGATGGGGTCCATCAACGGCGAATGAAACGCGTGCGAGACCGCCAGCCGATGCACGCGGCGGCCCTGTTGGGCGAACCGATCCGCGATGGTGGCCACCGCGCCCTGCTCGCCCGAAATCACCACTGCTGTGGGGCCGTTGACCGCCGCGATACTCACGCCGTCGCGCAGCAGCGCGGCCGCCTCGTCTTCCCCGGCGGCCACCGCGACCATGGCACCATCGGCCGGCAACCCCGCCATCAACCGGCCCCGGGCCGCCACCACCTTCGCGGCATCCTCGAGCGACAACACGCCCGCCACGTACGCCGCGGTGATCTCGCCCACCGAATGACCCATCACCACGTCCGGTACGACACCCCACGATTCCCACAACGCCGCCAACGCGACCTCGAGGGCGAACAACGCCGGCTGGGCGAACTCGGTGCTTTCCAGGAGCGCCGCGTCATCGCCCCACATCACGCGCTTGAGCGGCAGCCGCAGCTGCCCGTCCAACGCCCGCACGGATTCGTCAAAAGCCTTCGCGAACACCGGGAAACGTTCATACAACGGGGCGCCCATCCCCAACCGTTGCGAGCCTTGGCCCGGAAACACCAGCGCCGTCTTGCCCGGCCCTTCGGCCCGCCCCACCACGACGTGGGCGTCCGACCGCCCGGCGGCCAACCCCGTCAACGCCGCGACGAACTGCCCGCGGTCGCCGCCGACGAGGACCGCGCGGTGCTCGAAGACCGACCGGGTCGTCGCCAACGACCACGCCACGTCGGCCACGCTTACGCGTTCATCCGTTCGCACATGTTCGGCCAGCCGCCCGGCCTGATTCGCCAGCGCTTCAGCCGACCGAGCCGACAGCACCCACGCCACCTCTGTGTTCGGGCGCTCGGCCACAAGGCTTTCCGGCGCGGCGGGAGGCTCCTCGACGATCACGTGGGCGTTCGTTCCGCCCATTCCGAACGACGACACCCCGGCCCGCTTCGGGCCGTCCCGCAGCGGCCACGGTGTCGGCTCGGTATGGACGTGCAGGCCGAGGATTTTCGGGTCGATTCCGGGCGGCGGGCTGGTGTAGTTGAGACTCGCCGGGATCATTGCGTTTTCGAGGGCCAGCACGGCCTTGAGGAGGCCGGCTATCCCCGCGGCGCTTCCGGTGTGGCCGATGTTGGTCTTGACCGATCCCACGCCGACCGGACGATCCCGGCGCTCGGCGAATATCTCACCCAACGCCCTCGCCTCGACCGGGTCACCGATTTCCGTTCCGGTGCCATGGGCCTCGATGTAGTCGATGTCGTCACGTCCGAGGCCCGCGCTGCGCAGCGCGCGCCGGATGACGTCGGCTTGTGCGGAAACCGAAGGCACGGTCTGGCCGGCCGAACTGTGTCCGGAATTGCCCACGGCACTTCCCCGGATGATCGCGTGGATGCGGTGTCCGTCCGCCAACGCCGCGGGCAGCGGCTTCAACAGCACCAGGGCACCGCCTTCGCTGCGCACGTAGCCGTCCGCGCGTTCGTCGAACGCGTAGGTGTGGCCCGTCGGCGACAGCGCACCGAATTCCGTTTCCAGCAGCGCCGTTTCGTCGGCGAGATTGAGGTGGATCCCGCCGGCGATCGCAAGCGGCGATTCGCCGGTGCGCAGGCTTTCGCATGCCAGGTGCACCGCGACCAGCGAGGACGATTGACCGGAGTCGACGGTCATGCTGGAGCCCTGCAACCCGAAGGCGTAGGAGATCCTGTTGGCGATCATCCCCCTGCTGACCCCCGCGAAGGAATGATGATCGAGATTGTCGAGGTCGTTCGGTGCGTCGTGAAGCGTCAGGACGGCATAATCGTCGGTCATCGCCCCGACGTAAATCGAAACCCGCTCGCCGCGCAGCGTTTCCGGCACCACGAAGGCGTCCTCGAATAGTTCCCACGCCAATTCGAGCGCCAATCGCTGCCGGGGATCCATCGCGCGGGCCTCGCGTGGCGACAGGTTGAAGAAGTCCGCGTCGAACTCGGCGACGTCGCACGGCAACTGCGTGGCTTCCCGGCCGTCGCGAACGAGGCGCCAGAAATCGCGTGGCCCGGCGGCGGAGGGGAACCTGCATGCCAGGCCGATGATCGCCACGTCCGTCATCGGGGGCCGACGTCCTCGTCGAGGATGGCGAAGAGCTCGCTGTCGGTGGCGGTCGCGATGTCATCGCCGTCGTCGATGTGAGTTTGGCTGGGGGCCGGGGCCGCCAGACCGGTGAGGATGGTTTGGATGCGGGCGGAGAACTGGGCTTTTTCGTCCGGGCTCCAGTCGGGTTGGTCGACCAGCGTTTGGAGCTCGCGGGCGATGTCGTTGAAACGAGCCAACCGGTCGGGTGGACCCCCGGTGATCGTCGCAAAGCTGAGCTGCTCGTCGACATGTTCGGCCAACGCCGCCGGGGTGGGGTGGTCGAAGATCAGGGCGGGCGAAAGGGTCAGTCCGGTAGCGGTTTTGAGCCGGTTGCGCAGCTCGACGGCGGTCAACGAGTCGAATCCGAGGTCTTGGAACGGCAGCTGGGCGTCGATGTCCGCGCTGGGGCGGCCCAAAACGGTTGCGGCGTTGGTGGACACCAATTCCACCAACTGGAGGTGACGCTGTTCGGCGCTGAGCCCCTGCAGCCGGGCGGCCAGCCCCGATGTCGACACGGCATTGTCGGTATCGATGACGAGCCGGCGCCCCGGACGGGCGACCAGCTCACGAAGCAGCGGCGGCACTGCGCCGCTTGCGCCCAGCCCGGCCGCATCGATGCGGGCGGCGACCAGCACGGGGCGCTCGGCCAGCATTGCGTCGTCGAAGAGTTGCAGGGCGTGCTCGGTGGACAGCGGCGCCAGCCCGGCTCGGGTCATGCGGGCCTTGTCGCGCTCGCCCAGGTGTCGGGTCATGCCGCTGGCCTGTTCCCACAGCCCCCACGCCA
>NZ_MBEM01000193.1:0-6600 GCF_001954045.1 Mycobacterium sp. SP-6446
GGGCTGTGCATCCCGGCCGACGAGGGGATCGGCCCGGGAGACCGCTGGATCGTCGAGCAGATTCGTTCGCCCGCGCCAACACCACCAGCTTCGCATCCTCGTCGTCCAGCCGTTCAGCCATCCAGTTCGCCTTCCTGCTCGACGGGTTCGGCCGGGCTCAGCAGAACGGTGCCGATCCGGACCCGTCCGCGATGATCGGGTCCGCCCTCGGCACGCAGCCGCAGGCCATGTGTGACGACCTCGGCGCCCGGCAGCGGAACCCGGCCCAATTCCAGCGCCAGCAGGCCGCCCACGGTATCGACGTCGAGATCGTCGTCGAATTCCAGATCGTAGAGTTCGCCGACGTCTTCGATCGGCAACCGCGCGGAGACCCGAAACCGCTTGTCCCCCAGGTCTTCTATCGGCGCGGTCTCTTCCTGGTCGTACTCGTCGGCGATCTCCCCGACGATTTCTTCCAGCACGTCTTCGATGCTGACCAAGCCGGCGATGGCGCCGTACTTGTCGACGTTGCGGCTGACCGGCCTGCAGGCCGCAGTGGCCGCCGCCGCATCCAGCGGGGCGACCGGCCTGGAGGCCGCGGTGCTGGTGGGCGCGTCCGCCGACGATCCCGGCATCGCCACGGTCCGCGAATTGTCCGCGACGGCGGTGGTCATCCTCACCGATCGCGACGGGAACGTGTTGTGACGGGTGTGCGCGCTCGCCCATGACTGAATTCCATTCCGGTTTCGTGTGTTTGGTCGGCAGGCCGAACACCGGCAAGTCGACGCTGACGAACGCTCTGGTCGGCACCAAGGTTGCGATCACCTCGAAGCGGCCGCAGACCACCCGCCACACCATTCGCGGCATCGTGCACAGGGAGAACTTCCAGATCGTTCTGGTCGACACTCCCGGCTTGCACCGGCCGCGCACGCTGCTGGGCAAGCGACTCAACGACCTGGTCCGCGACACCTACGCCGAGGTCGACGTCATCGGGCTGTGCATCCCGGCCGACGAGGGGATCGGCCCGGGAGACCGCTGGATCGTCGAGCAGATTCGTTCGGTCGCGCCGAAGACCACGCTCGTCGTCATCGTCACCAAGATCGACAAAGTGCCCCGGGACCGAGTGGCCGCGCAGCTCGTCGCGGTCAGCGAACTGGTCGACGGTTCGGCCGAGATCGTCCCGGTGTCGGCGGCGACCGGCGCCCAGGTCGACGTCCTGACCGACGTGCTGGCCGCCGCGCTCCCGGTCGGCCCGGCCTACTACCCCGACGGGGAATTGACCGACGAACCCGAAGAGGTTCTGATGGCCGAGCTGATCCGCGAGGCCGCCCTCGAAGGAGTTCGCGATGAGCTACCGCATTCGTTGGCCGTGGTGATCGACGAGGTCAACCCCCGCGAGGATCGTGACGACCTGATCGATGTGCACGCGCTGCTCTACGTCGAGCGGGACAGCCAGAAGGGCATCGTCATCGGCAAGGGCGGCGCCCGGTTGCGGGAGGTGGGCACCGCGGCGCGCGCCCAGATCGAGAAGCTGCTCGGGACGAAGATCTATCTCGACCTGCGGGTCAAGGTCGCCAAGAACTGGCAGAGCGACCCCAAACAGCTTGGCCGGCTTGGGTTTTAGCGCCGCTCAATCGCGTGACGGCGGCCCGTGCTGCCACCAGACCGTGGGTTGCTTGCTCGCCCATCCGCAGACGGCCTCCAGCTCGGCCGCCAGCGAGATCAGCATGCCCTCGCTGTTGGCCGGGCCCATCAGCTGCACACCGATCGGCAGGCCGTCGGAGGTGAACCCCGCGGGCACGTTGATCGACGGCCAGCCCAGCACGTTCCACGGCCAGGTCAGCGGGCACGCCGCGATCATGGCGCGGTCGGTGCCCCAGCCGCTCAACCGGTCGAACGCGCGCGCCAACGGGGGCGGCTGCGCGGTCGTCGGAGCCAGCACCACGTCGACGATGTCGAAGATCGACCCCACCCGGCGCTGGGCCGCGGCCTCATGGAGGCGCGCGCTGCGCAGGATCGCCTGACCCAGCACATGGCCCATGCGCATGTTGGCCAGGGTGCGGGGGTCCCAGTTGACGCCGTCGCCCAGCCGTTCTTCCCAATCCCGAAGGCCCGCGGTGGAGCGGGCGAGGAAGTCCCACGACAACCGCAGCCCGTAGTCGGGGTTGCCGGTCTGCACGCTGTGGCCCAGCAGCTCGAGTTGCCTGGCCACGCTCCGGGTCGCGGCGAGGATGTCGGGGTGCAACTTGGGCCGAAAAGCGGTGTAAGGGAACCGGGTTGACACCGCGATGTTCAGCGGACCGGGCGCGATCCCGACATAGTCCGACGCCTTGATCGGGGGCGGCTTGTGCCGGTCGCCGTCGACGTTTCCGGACGCGGCGTCGAGCACCAGCGCGGCATCGGCCACGGTGCGCGCCAGCACGCCGTTGACCGTGATCCCGTTGAACGCCTCCGGCAACGGCCACGTCGAGATCCGGCCGCGCTGCGGCTTGATGCCCACCAGGTGGGTCCACGCGGCGGGGATCCGGATGCTGCCGGCGCCGTCGGAGCCGATGGCTGCGGTGACGAGTCCCGCGGCCACCGCGGCTGCGCTGCCGCCGGACGACCCGCCCGGGGTGTGCCGCCGCGACCAGGGGTTGCGGGTGTGTCCGAACCCGGGTCCGCTGGTGAACGGCCACTGGCCCAGTTCACAGGTGTTCGTCTTGCCGACAATCACCGCGCCGGCCGCCTTCAGGCGGCGCACCACCTCGGCGTCCTGGGTGGCCGGCGGGACATACCCCTCGGTGCCGAAGGCGGTCGGCACCCCGGCAACATCGACGTCGTCCTTCACCGCGATCGGGATGCCCAGCAGTGGCGCGGTGTCGCCGGCGGCCCGCCGCCGATCGGCCTCGGCTGCGTCGGCCAGCGCCGACTCGGTGAGGACCACGCGGAACGCGTTCAGGGTGGACTGACTGAGATCGATGGCGTGCAGGGCGCGGCGCACCAATGTGACCGACGTCACCGAGCGGCTGGCAAGCTGATAGAGCAGGTCGGTCAGCGTGGGCAGGCGCTGGCTGCGGGACCCGTAAGCGGACCCGGAAACGGACTCAGAAGCGCCGACCACGGGGTACGAGACTAACGGCGCGGATCCCCGCAATGTCGCGGCGGGGTGCAAAACTATTGTGATGCGGCTGTATCGAGACCGGGCTGTTGTGCTGCGCCAGCACAAGCTCGGCGAAGCCGACCGGATCGTGACCCTATTGACACGCGATCACGGGCTGGTTCGCGCGGTGGCCAAGGGAGTGCGGCGCACCCGCAGCAAATTCGGCGCACGGCTGGAGCCCTTCGCGCACATTGATGCGCAGCTGCACCCCGGGCGCAACCTCGACATCGTCACCCAGGTCGTTTCCATCGACGCGTTCGCCACCGACATCGTCAGCGACTACGGCCGATACACCTGCGGATGCGCGATGCTGGAAACCGCCGAACGCCTCGCCGGTGAGGAACGGGCCCCCGCCCCGGCCCTGCACCGGCTAACCGTGAGCGCGCTGCGGGCGGTGGCCGACGGGCACCGCCCCCGTGACCTGCTTTTGGACGCCTATCTGCTGCGTGCCATGGGCATCGCCGGGTGGGCACCGGCGCTGACCGAGTGCGCCCGGTGCGCCACCCCGGGCCCGCATCGGGCATTTCACATCGCCGCCGGAGGCAGCATTTGCCCGCAGTGCCGCCCGGCCGGTGCCACCACACCGCCGCTGGGCGTCCTGGACCTGATGTCCGCGCTGCACGACGGCGATTGGGAGGCCGCCCAGGCGGCGCCGCAATCCCACCGAAGCTATGCCAGCGGATTGGTCGCCGCGCACCTGCAATGGCATCTGGAGCGGCAGCTCAAAACGTTGCCGCTGGTGGAGCGCAACTATCAAATCGACAGGCAGATCGCCGAACGGCGCGCGGCGCTGATCGGGCAGGATGAGGCCTGTGGTTAAGTACCGGGTCACCGGGTCCCGGCGAACGGCCGAGCGCAAGCACAAGTTCAGCGACTTCCCGCAGCTGCCCCCCGCGCCCCACGACTACCCGACCTTTCCCGACAAGTCGACATGGCCGGTTGTCTTCCCAGAGCTGCCACCCGCCGCCGACGGCGGCCCGTGCCGGCCACCGCAGCATGTCTCGAAGGCGGCCGCGCCGAGGATCGAGGCCGACCGATTGCCCAATCACGTCGCCATCGTGATGGACGGCAACGGCCGCTGGGCCACGCAACGCGGGCTGAACCGCACCGACGGCCATAAGGCGGGCGAGGCCGTCGTGATCGACATCGTCTGCGGTGCAATCGAACTCGGCATCAAATGGCTCAGCCTGTACGCCTTCTCCACCGAAAACTGGAAGCGTTCCCCCGAGGAAGTCCGCTTCCTGATGGGATTCAACCGCGACGTGGTGCGCATGCGCCGCGTGAACCTCAACACGATCGGGGTGCGGATCCGCTGGGTGGGTTCGCGGCCACGGCTGTGGCGCAGCGTCATCAACGAATTGGAGATCGCGGAGGCGATGACGCGCGGCAACGACGTCATCACGGTCAACTACTGTGTGAACTACGGCGGCCGCGCCGAAATCGCCGATGCGACAAGGGAAATAGCACGCCTCGTGCAGGCGGGCAGGCTGAACCCCGAGCGGATCAGCGAGGCGACGATCGCGCGTCACATGCAGCGGCCCGACATCCCCGATGTCGATCTTTTCCTGCGGACTTCGGGGGAGCAGCGGTCCAGCAATTTCATGTTGTGGCAGGCCGCTTACGCGGAGTACATCTTTCAAGACAAGCTGTGGCCCGATTATGACCGCCGCGACTTGTGGGCGGCCTGCGAGGAATACGCGGAACGCAACAGACGGTTCGGGAGCGCGTAGTGCCATCACTGCAGGAGCGCCTGGCCACGATTCTCCGCGACGTGCTGCCCGTCGAGGACGAAGCCGACGGCGCGTTGACGGTGCACCACGACGGCACCTTCGCGTCGCTTCGGGTGGTGAACATCGCCGAGGGCCTCGACCTGGTGTCGCTGACCCAGATCCTGGTATGGGACCTGCCGTTGACCAAGAAGGTCAGCGATCTGGTGGCCAAGCAGGCGCACGAAAGCAACTTCGGCACCGTGACCCTCGTCGAGAAGGTCAGCGACAAGGCGGTGCAGCGCAACTCCGGCAAGGGCGCGGCGAAGACCGCGGATGTGATGCTGCGGTACAACTTTCCCGGTGCTGGCTTGGCCGACGACGCCTTGCGCACCCTGATCTTGCTCGTGTTGGATACCGGCGCCGAGATACGGCGCTCGCTGACGTCCTAGGACACCGCCGCTGCGGTGGGCGCGACATCTTCGAAAGCGCCGCTCCGCAGCAGCGTGCCCAGCAGTTCTTGGTCGTGGTACGCCGGCCGGGTCGTGTCGATGAACCGTTCGACAACCTCGACGAAGCGGTCGGGATGGTCGTGATGCGGCTGGTGTCCGGACTTTTCGAAGATCTCCAGGCGCGAACCGGGCATCGCCGCGTGGGCCGTGTGGGCATGGTCCACCGGGATGATCAAGTCGTCTTCGCCCCAAATGATCTGCACCGGAACGGTTTGCATGAGGTAGCTGCGATCCAGCATGGTGACGAACTGGCCGCGGCTGTCCACCACCGATCGCAGGGTGCGTGCGAACGCCGCCAGCGCGGCGGGGTCCTGGAAGCCCTCGAGCAGGTTCACGGTATCGACGGCGTCGCGCCCGAATTTGGTGGAACCCAACAGGGTTTGAATGGCGCGGCCAACGACTCGCATGACGGGCAGCGCGCCCGGCAAGCGCACCATCGCCAGCGCCTCGCTGCCCATCGGGCTCGCCGCCAAGCGCAGTGCGAAGCTCACGTCCTGCGCGACGCCGCCGGCACTCACCAGCACGATGCGCTCCACCAGCTGGGGATACTGATAGGCGAATTGCGCCGCGACGCCGCCACCGAACGAATGCCCGACGACGGTGACGCGGTCGATACCGAGCACGGCGAGCAGGTCGCGCATGCCGTTCGCGAAGGCCGCCAACGAGTAGTCGGCGCGCGGCTTGTCGGACTCGCCGTGGCCCAGCAGGTCCGGCGCGATGACCGTGAACCGTTGCGCAAGCTTGGCGTGCACCGGCCCCCACGACGCGGATTTGTCGCCGACGCCGTGGATGAGCAGCAGAGCCGGTCCCGACCCCGCGATCCGGAAGGCGCGGCGGTAGCCATGGATCGTCCGGAACTGCAGCGACGGCGTCTCGACGTCGCGCACCGGCCGCAAGTGGGGCGATAGCTGGTTCCGCATCGTGTGCTCACTTCCCTTGAGGTGATGTCTCGGCCCGTGGGCCGCTCATGGGTAGGAGCACGCGCCGGACGCGTGGCGGACACTTTTTTGCCGAACTTTTTTTAGGAGCGGCACTCCGAGCAGGTGCCGAAGATTTCGATGGTGTGGCTGACCTCGGAGAAACCGTGCTTGGCGGCTACCTGCGCGGCCCACTCCTCGACCTCGTGGTCGCCCACCTCGACGGTGGTACCACAGCCGCGGCAGACCAGGTGGTGGTGATGATGCTCCGAGCACCTGCGGTAGACGGACTCGCCGGTGTCGGTGCGCAGAGTGTCGACCAGTCCCGCCGCCGCCATCGACTG
>NZ_MBEM01000194.1:0-21286 GCF_001954045.1 Mycobacterium sp. SP-6446
AGCCCCGCCCAAATCCTCGATCGACTACTGTCAGCCCCACCACAAACCCCTGTTGCAACCAAACCTTGAATCCACCCGGCGTGTCTTCGCAACTGGTTATGTGTCGCTGACCGCCTAAGCGGCTCAAGGCAATCCGATGCGGCGGTAACGTTGCAACCGCGCGGCCAGGCGCTCGGCATCGGCAATTCCACGCAGCGCGTGCAGTTCGGCAGCGATGGCGCGCGACAGTCGCTGGGAGAACTCAACGGGCTCGTCGGCGGCGTCGGGGTATTCCGGCACGATGACGTCGACGATGCCCGACCGCACCAGCTCGGCCGACCGAATGCCTTGGGCCGCAGCGAGTTCGGGCGCATGCGCGGTGTCGCGGAATACGATGGCGCTGGCTCCCTCGGGCGGGAGCGGCGCCAGCCAGCCGTGCAGCGCGGCCAGCACCCGGTCGGCGGGCACCATCGCGAGCGCGGGGCCGCCGCTGCCCTGGCCCAGCAGTACCGACACCGTCGGGGTCTCCAGCGTCACGAGCTCGGCCAGGCACTGGGCGATCTGGCCGGCCAGCCCGCCCTGCTCGGCGTCGGCCGACAACGCGGGGCCGACGGTGTCGATCACCAAGACCAGCGGAAGGCGCAGTTCGGCGGCCAGCGCCATGCCGCGCCGGGCCTCTCGCAGCGACGCGGGCCCGACCAGCCCGCCGGTGACCCGCTGCTGGCCGAGCACGACCGCGGGCTGACCGCAAAACCGGGCCAACGCCAGCAGCGTCGTCGCCGCCTCGCCCTGACCAGTGCCGGAGAGCAGCACCCGGTCGGTGGTTCCGTGTCTCAGCAAGTGGCCGACGCCCGGCCGGTCGGGTCGCCGCGATGCGACCACCGACTCCCACGCCGGCACGTCGGGGATCGGATCGGCCGGCTGCGGCGAAACGGGCGGCTCGGGCGCATCGGCGATCACCGTCAGCGCGCGATCGACCATGCGCCGCAGCCCATCCAGCGGCACGACGCCGTCGATCACCCCGTGTCGCTGCAGGTTCTCCGCGGTCTGAATCCCAGCCGGGAACGGCTCGCCGTAGAGCAGCTGGTACACCCGCGGCCCCAGGAAGCCGATCATGGCGCCCGGCTCGGCGACCGTGACATGGCCCAGCGAACCCCACGAGGCAAAGACCCCGCCGGTAGTGGGATGGCGCAGGTAGACCAGGTAGGGCAGGCCCGCCCGTTTGTGCAGCCGCACGGCCGCCGCGATCTTCACCATCTGCAGAAACGCGACGGTGCCCTCCTGCATGCGGGTCCCGCCGGAGCTCGGCGAGGCCAGCAGCGGCAGCTGCTCGGCGGTCGCCCGCTCCACCGCGGCGGTGATCCGTTCGGCCGCCGCCACGCCGATCGAGCCGGCGAGGAAGCCGAACTCGCAGACGACCACCGCCACCCGGCGCCCGTGCACGCGCCCCTCGCCGGTCAGCACCGATTCGTCCAGGCCGGTGGCGGAGCGGGCGCCGGCAAGCTCTCGCGCGTACGAGTCGGTCACCGGCACGGCCAGCGGCTCTCGGTCCCAGCTGACGAAGGAGCCCTCGTCCAGGACCGCGTCGCGCAGCTGCTCGGTCGTGATACGACTCACGCGACGAGGCTATATACAAAGCGGCTATATAGGCTGGGCCCCATGATCGGTGTCACACAGGCCGAAGCCGTCATGACGATTGAGCTGCAGCGCCCCGAGCGTCGCAATGCCCTGAACTCCCAGCTCGTCGAGGAGCTGCGGGAGGCCGTGTTGAAGGCGGCAGCGGGGTCAATCCGCGCGATTGTCCTGACCGGTCAGGGCACGGCCTTCTGCGCCGGCGCGGACCTCAGTGGCGACGCGTTCGCCGCCGACTACCCCGACCGGCTCATCGAGCTGCACAAGGTATTGGACGCCGCCCCGATCCCGGTGATCGGCGCCATCAATGGGCCCACCATCGGTGCCGGCCTGCAGCTGGCCATGCAATGTGACCTCAGGGTCGTCGCGCCCGATGCCTTTTTCCAGTTTCCGACGTCGAAATACGGTCTCGCCCTTGATAACTGGAGCATCCGTCGGCTTGCGTCGCTCGTCGGCCACGGCCGGGCCCGCGCGATGCTGCTAGCCGCCGAGAAGCTCACCGCCGAGACGGCGCTGCAGACCGGGATGGCCAACCGCATCGGCAACCTCGAAGATGCTCAGGCCTGGGCCGCCGAGATCGCCGGCCTGGCCCCCCTGGCGATCCAGCACGCCAAGCGGGTGCTCAACGACGACGGCTCCATCGAGGAGGCGTGGCCGGAGCACAAGGAACTGTTCGACAAGGCCTGGGCGAGCCAGGACGTCATCGAGGCGCAGATCGCCCGCGTGGAGAAGCGACCGCCGAAGTTCCAGGGAGCCTGACCGTCATGGTCCGTGCAGCGCTACGACTGGCCGCCGGCACGGCCACACTGGCGGCTGGCGGTTGGGCCCTGCGCGCCCTGCACGGCGCACCGGCGGCGCTGGGCGCCCATCCGGCCTCGATCCGGGCGGTGGTGCAGCGGTCGCCGAACTATCGCGACGGCGTCTTCGTCAACATCGACCCGGCCACGATCAATATGGACCGCGAGCAGCTGGGGATGATCGCGTGGGAGTTCGTGGGGGGACGCAACAGGAGCCGCCCGGCGGCGCCGATCCCGCTGGCCGCGCCGCGACTGTTCGAAGGCGACCCCGGCCGGCTCGCGGTCAGCTGGCTCGGCCACTCCACGGCGTTGCTGGAGATCGACGGTTACCGGGTGCTCACCGATCCGGTATGGAGCGACCGATGCTCCCCGTCCGACGTGGTCGGCCCGCAGCGACTGCATCCACCGCCGATAGCGCTCGAAGCGTTGCCCGCCCTCGATGCCATCGTCATCAGCCATGACCACTACGACCACCTCGACATCGACACCGTGCTGGCGCTGGCCCGGACGCAGCGGGCCCCGTTCTTCGTGCCCCTCGGCGTCGGCGCCCACCTGCGCTCGTGGGGCATACCCGAGCACCGCATCGTCGAACTCGACTGGAACGAGAGCAGGAAGGTCGACGAGCTGACCCTGATTTGCATGCCGGCGCGCCACTTTTCGGGGCGGTTCATGGACCGCAACACCACGCTGTGGGCGTCGTGGGGCATCGTCGGCCCGAGCCATCGCGCGTACTTCGGCGGCGACACCGGCTACACGAAGAGCTTCGCGCAGATCGGCGCCGACCACGGACCGTTCGACCTGACCCTGCTGCCCATCGGGGCCTACAACCCGGCGTGGCCGGACATGCACATGAACCCCGAGGAAGCGGTCCGCGCTCATCTCGATGTGACGGTGTCCGGGTCGGGACTGCTGGTCCCGATCCACTGGGGCACCTTCCGGCTGGCCCCGCACCCGTGGGCCGAACCAGTCGAACGCCTGCTCGCGGCCGCCGAAGCCGCCGATGTCAAGGTGGCCGTCCCCGCGCCGGGGCAGCGCATCGATCCGTCCGGGCTCACCCGATTCAACCCGTGGTGGCGGCTCTGATCCGGTAGCCGCCGGGGCTAAAGTTTGCGGCCATGACGAAACGCGCGGCAACGGCCGCTGTCGTGGTGGCCTTGCTGGCGCTGACGGGATGTGGGCCCGCCCCGGCATCGAGCCCGCTGTCCGACGCGTCGCCCGATGAGTTTTCGGGCTTGGACATCCCCGCGGGCCGTATCGACGGCGCCGTCGCCAAGGTCGACGGCCTGGTGAACGACCTGATGAAGAACTCCGGTGTCCCGGGCATGGCAGTGGCGATCGTTCGCAGTGGAAAGACGTTGTACGCCAAGGGATTCGGCGTAAAAGACGCAAGCAAGGGCGAGGGCCGAGGCAACAAGGTCGACGCCGACACAGTCTTCCAGCTGGCGTCGATCTCCAAGTCGGTCGGAGCGACGGTGGTGGCGCATGAAGTGACGGACAACGTGATCGGCTGGGACACGCCCGTCGTCTCCAAGCTGCCGTGGTTCGAGCTGTCCGATCCCTACGTCAGTAGCCACGTGACCGTCGCCGACCTGTACTCGCATCGCTCCGGGCTGTCCGACCACGCCGGTGACCGGCTCGAGGATCTGGACTACGACCGCCGCCAGACCCTCGAGCGGCTGCGGTATCTGCCGCTGGAGCCCTTCCGAATCAGCTACGCCTACACCAACTTTGGGCTGACGGCCGCCGCCGAGGCGGTCGCGGCCGCCGCAGCCAAGCCGTGGGCGGACCTGTCCGACGAGGTGCTCTATCGCCCGCTGGGGATGGCGTCGACAAGTTCGCGGTTCGCCGACTTCCTGGCCCGGCCCAACCGCGCCGTCAACCACGTCAAAGTCGGCGACAAGTGGGAGCCGCGGTTTCAGCGGGATCCTGATCCGCAGTCTCCCGCCGCCGGGGTGAGTTCGTCGGTCAACGACATGGCCCGCTGGTTGACGATGTTGCTCGCCAACGGGACGTACAACGGGCAGCGGATCACCTCGCCGGAGGCGCTGCTGCCCGCCGTTACCCCGCAGGCCGTCTCGAGGCCCCCGACGACGCCGAAGTCGCGGGCGAGTTTCTACGGCCACGGGTTCGCGGTGTCGGTGAACTCGTCGGGCCGCACGACGTACAGCCATTCGGGCGCGTTCACCTTGGGGGAATCGACGAACTTCGTGGTGATGCCGTCCGAGGACCTCGCCATCATCGCCCTGACCAACGCCGCGCCGTTCGGCGTGCCGGAGACGCTGACCGCGCAATTCATGGACCTGGTGCAGTACGGGCAGATTCGCGAAGACTGGGCGTCGGTGTACAAGAACGCGATCGCCCCGATCAACAACCCTGAGGGTTCGCTGGTCGGCAAGAAACCCCCGGCCAACCCCGCACCGGCGAGGCCGCTGAGCGATTACGCGGGAACGTACAGCAATGACTACTGGGGCCCGGCCATCGTGAGCGAACGTGACGGTGTCCTGCAGCTCGAGCTCGGGCCGAAAAACCAGAAGTTCACCCTGACCCACTGGGACGGCGACACCTTCACCTTCGCGCTGACGAACGAAAATGCCCCGCCCGGAACGGTTTCCAAGGCAACCTTCGCCGGAAACACGCTGAACCTCGAATATTACGACGCAAACAAGCTGGGGACGTTTAACCGATGTGCTCGTCCGTGATCGAAGGCCTTACCGCTGCCGAGGTGGCGCAGCGGGTGGCCGAAGGCGCGACCAACGCTGTTCGGCAACGTGCCGCACGAAGCGTCGCGGACATCGTTCGGGCCAATGTCTTCACCCGTATCAACGCCATTCTGGGCGTGCTGCTGGTGATCGTGTTGGCGACGGGCTCGGCGATCAACGGGTTGTTCGGCCTGCTCATCATCGCCAACAGCGTCATCGGCGCGGTGCAGGAGATCCGGGCCAAGCAGACGCTGGACAAGCTGGCGATCATCGGACAGGCGAAACCGTTGGTGCGCAGGCAATCCGGGACACGAGCGCTGCCACCCAGCGACGTGGTGCTCGACGACGTCATCGAGCTCGGTCCCGGGGATCAGATCGTCGTGGACGGCGAGATCCTCGAGAAGGAGAACCTGGAGGTCGACGAATCGCTGCTGACCGGCGAGTCGGACGCTATCGACAAGGACGTCGGCGACGCGGTGATGTCGGGCAGCTTCGTCGTCGCCGGCACCGGGGCATACCGCGCCACCAAGGTCGGCCCGGACGCGTATGCCGCCCAGCTCGCGGAGGAAGCCAGCAAGTTCACCCTGGTTAAATCCGAACTGCGCAACGGCATCAACCGGATTCTGCAGTTCGTCACCTACGTGTTGGTGCCCGCCGGATTGCTGACCATCTACACCCAATTCTTCACCACGCATGCCGGGTGGCGGCAGTCCGTGCTGCGGACGGTGGGCGCGCTGGTGCCCATGGTGCCCGAAGGCCTTGTCCTGCTGACCTCGGTCGCCTTCGCGATGGGCGTCGTCAGGCTCGGTCAGCGCCGGTGCCTGGTGCAGGAATTGCCTGCGATCGAGGGGTTGGCCCGCGTCGACGTGGTCTGTGCCGACAAAACGGGCACGCTGACCGAAAGCGGCATGCGGATCTCCGGCGTCGAGCAATTCGGCCCGGCGGAACAATCCGTCGCTTATGCGCTGGCCTCGCTGGCCGCCGCCGATGCGCGCCCCAACGCGAGCATGCAGGCGATCGCGGAGGCCTATGACCAGCCGCCCGGCTGGATCGCCACCGCGACCGCGCCTTTCAAGTCGGCCACCAAGTGGAGTGGCGTGTCCTATCGCGACCACGGCAACTGGGTGATCGGCGCGCCCGATGTGCTGCTCGAACCGGCGTCGGCAGCCGCGGAGCAGGCGGACCGTATCGGCGCCCAGGGGCTTCGGGTACTTCTCCTGGGTACCTGCGCGGTGGCGGTGAATCATCCGGACGCTCCGGGCAAAGTCACGCCGGTCGCGCTGGTGGTACTTGAGCAGAAGGTGCGGCCGGACGCTCGTAAGACCCTGGATTACTTTGCTGCCGAGGGCGTTTCGGTCAAGGTCATCTCCGGTGACAATGCGGTATCGGTGGGCGCCGTCGCCAACAGCCTCGGGCTACACGGCGAGACGATGGACGCGCGTCGACTGCCGGCGGAGCCCGACGAACTGGCCGATGCGCTGGAGTCGCACACCACCTTCGGCCGAGTGCGGCCAGACCAGAAACGTGCCATCGTCCGTGCCCTGCAATCGCGTGGTCACACGGTGGCGATGACCGGCGATGGCGTCAACGATGTGCTGGCCCTCAAGGACGCCGATATCGGCGTCGCGATGGGCGCCGGGAGCCCGGCGTCGCGAGCGGTGGCGCAAATTGTATTGCTGGACAACCGATTTGCCACACTTCCGCACGTCGTTGGCGAAGGCCGGCGGGTGATCGGCAACATCGAGCGGGTCGCGAACCTGTTCTTGACCAAGACCGTGTATTCGGTGCTGCTGGCGCTGTTCGTGGGCATCGAATGCCTGTTTTCCAAACCGCTCAAAGCGGACCCGCTGCTGTATCCGTTTCAGCCGATCCACGTGACCATCGCGGCATGGTTCACGATCGGAATCCCGTCGTTCATCCTTTCGCTCGCACCCAACACCGAGCGCGCACAACCCGGCTTCGTGCGGCGCGTGTTGACGTCAGCGCTCCCGTCCGGACTCATCGTCGGTGTCGCGACCTTTGTCTCCTACCTGCTGGCCTACCACGGTCGCCATGCCACCTTTGCCCAACAAGAGCAAGCCTCGACCGCGGCGCTGATCACGTTGCTGGTGACGGCGCTGTGGGTGCTGGCGGTGGTCGCGCGTCCCTACCAGTGGTGGCGGATAGGCCTAGTAATTGCCTCCGGACTGGCGTACGTGGCGATCTTCAGCATCCCGCTGGCTCGGGAGAAGTTCCTGCTCGACCCCTCGAATGTGGTGGTGACGTCGACCGCCCTCGGCATCGGGGTGCTGGGTGCCGCCGCGATCGAGGCGACGTGGTGGATCAGGGCCAGGATCCTCGGCGTGCGACCGCAGTTGTGGCGGGAGCCGCCGCGGGCTGCCAAGTAGAATTCCTGGCAATCAGCGGGGAAGGAACGGCGCATGGGATTCTTGGACAAGGCGAAGGACGTGTTGTCGCAGAACGCCGACAAGGTCGGGGAGGCGATCGACAAGGCCGGCGACTTCGTCGACGAAAAGACGCAGGGCAAATACTCCGACACCATCCACAAGGTGCAGGAGGAGGCCAAGAAGGCCGCCGACTCGGCCGCCAAGGGCGACCAACAGAACTGAGCGCATGGCCAAACTCTCCGGATCAATCGACGTACCCCTGGCGCCCGAAGAGGCCTGGAAGCATGCCTCCGATCTCTCCCGGTATCGGGAGTGGCTGACCATCCACCGGGTGTGGCGCAGCACGCTACCCGACCAGATCGAGAAGGGCACGGTCGTCGAGTCGATCGTCGAGGTCAAGGGCATGTACAACCGGATCCGCTGGACGGTCGTGCGCTACAAGCCGCCGGAAGGCATGACCCTCAACGGCGACGGCGTCGGCGGGGTGAAGGTCAAGCTGATGGCCAAAGTCGCGCCGAAGGACGACGGCTCCGTCGTCAGCTTCGACGTGCACCTCGGTGGGCCCGCGCTGTTCGGTCCGATCGGCATGATCGTCGCCGCGGCGCTGCGAAGCGATATCCGCGAATCCCTGGAGAACTTCGTCACCGTGTTCACCGGACCCAATCCGCGCCTGAACGGGGATCGTGGCTCCGGTCGCTAATCGCCTGGCGGATCTGCTTCGAACCACCGCCGGCGTCGACCCGCCCGTCTGCATTCGCGCGTGGGACGGAAGCGAGATCGGCCCGGACGACGGCCCGGTCCTGGTATTGCGGTCGCGGCGCGCCCTGCGCCGATTGCTGTGGCGCCCAGGCGAACTCGGCCTCGCTCGCGCCTATGTGACCGGTGACATCGATGTTGAGGGTGACCTGACAGAGGGATTGCGGCGGGCCTGGCGGCTGGCCCGATCGCGCCCCGGTACCAGCGCGACGCTTCCGCCCCAGGCTCGGGCGCTGGCGGCGCTGCACGCGGTGCGGCTGGGGGTAATCGGCCCGCCGCCCAAGGCGCCGGCCAGCGAGGCGCGGCTGTCGGGCCGGCTGCATACCCGGCGCCGCGATCGCGCCGTCATCGCGCACCACTACGACCTGTCCAACGATTTCTACCGGCTACTGCTCGACGAGCACATGGCGTACTCGGCGGCGTATTTCACCCGTCCGGGCCAGTCGCTGCACGACGCGCAGACGGCGAAGCTGGACATGATCTGCCGCAAGCTCGACCTCAAATCGGGGATGCGGCTGCTGGACGTCGGCTGTGGTTGGGGATCGCTGATCCTGCACGCGGCGCACCGCCACGGGGTGCGCGCCGTGGGGATCACGCTGTCGGCGCAGCAGCGCGATTTCACCCTCGCCCGCGCCGCCGAGCGTGGTCTGGCCGACAGCGTCGAGGTCCGACTCCAGGACTATCGCGATCTGAGCGATGAGACGTTCGACGCGGTCGCGTCCGTCGAGATGGGCGAGCACGTGGGCGAGCGGCTATATCCCAGTTACATCGCGATCCTCGATCGCGCGCTGCGGCCCGGCGGCAGGCTGTTGCTGCAGCAGATGTCCCGGCGCGCCGATGCCGCGCCGGTCGGAGGAGCGTTCATCGAGGCCTACATCGCGCCCGACATGCACATGCGGCCGCTCTGGCAGACCCTGCGTTACCTGCAGGACGCGGGCCTGGAGATCCGTTCGGTCGCGGCGATGCGCGAGCACTACGCGCGCACCGCCGAACATTGGCTGAACACGCTGGAGAGCCGCTTCGACGAATTCGTGGCGTTGCAGGGTGAAGAGGTCGCCCGGGTGTGGCGGCTGTACCTGGCCGGCGGCGGCCTGGCCTTCGAGGAAGGCCGGATGGGTGTGGATCAGATCTTGGCAGCCAAGCCTCGATGAGTTTCCGGTTTGCCGCGAGTCGATATGTGAGAACCCGCGACCGCGGGGCACTGCGACACCTGATGGAGGAGATCGTGCCCATTCGTGACGGCGCGCCGCTGGGCGCTCCCTGCTGGATCGATTTGACGACGTCGGACCTCGACCGCGCCCAGGACTTTTACGGCACGGTGTTCGGCTGGACCTTCGAGTCCGCCGGTCCCGAGTACGGGGGATACGTCAACGCCGCCAAGGACGGCCACCCCGTGGCCGGGCTGATGGCCAACCGGCCCGAGTTCGGCGCCCCGGACAACTGGGCCACCTACTTCCACACCGCCGACGTCAACGCGACGATGGCGGCCGCGACTGGGGCGGGCGGCATGGCGTGCATGGGGCCAATGGAGATCCCCGCCAAGGGCCACATGGGCCTGGCGAGCGATCCGTCGGGCGCGGTCTTCGGGCTGTGGCAGCCGTTGGAGCACCGCGGGTTCGAGGTGATCGGTGAGGCCGGCTCCCCGGTGTGGCATCAACTGACCACCCGCGATTACCGCGCCGCGGTCGACTTCTACCGCGAGGTCTTCGGGTGGCAGACCGAGCAGGTTTCCGACACAGACGAATTCCGGTACGCCACAGCGTCATTCGGTGATCAGCAGTTGCTCGGAATGATGGATGGCAGCGGCTTCCTCCCCGAGGGGGTGCCGTCGAATTGGAGCATCTTCTTCGGGGTCGAGGATGTCGACAAGACGCTGCGCGTGATCGCCGACAACGGCGGGGCCGTGGTGCGGGGCGCCGAGGACACCCCCTACGGTCGGCTGGCCGCGGCGACCGACCCGACGGGTGTGATCTTCAACTTGTCGTCGCTGGAGAGCTAGCCGCGGTCGTCACGCCGCGTGGCGAGCGACGAGTGGTTCGAGGTCCTATTACTGTCGAAACCATGACTCGCCGCCTGCACCCCGGTTGGCTGGTGGCGTTTTTCGCCTTGTTGATCTCGGTCAGCGCGTGGATGCCTTGGCTGACGACGGCGGTCAACGGCGGCGGCTGGGCCAACGCCATCGGCGGTACCCACGGCAACCTGGAACTCCCGCGGGGGTTCGGGGCGGGGCAGCTCATCGTGTTGCTGTCCTCGACGCTGTTGGTCGCCGGGGCGATGGCGGGCCGCGGGCTGTCGGTGCGGGTCGCTTCGATTGCCGCGCTGGTTATTTCGCTGCTGCTGTTGGCGCTGACGGTGTGGTACTACAAGCTCAACGTCAACCCGCCAGTGTCCGCCGACTACGGGCTTTACGTGGGTGCGGTCGGCGGGGGTTGCGCGGTGGTCTGCTCGCTTTTCTCGGTGATCGCCGCGCTCGCGTCCGGTCGGCTTCCCCGCTGAACCTCAGGCGGGCGGGAAGTCGTGCTTGCCTGAGGCGGAACTGCCGTCGGGTTCGTTGACGCCGAACACGAAGGGCGCGAACACGACTTCGCGTCCGTCGGGGTCGCGGTAGGTGACCGCACCCGTCGCCTCCCAGTACGGGTGCTGCTCGACGGGCTCCTGCCCCGCCTGCTGCAGGCGTGCGATCGCGGCTCGCTGGGCGTGCTTGTCCGGGAAGTACAGGCACAGCTGCTCGTGACCGTCCACCGCGATGTCCTCGTCCGCCTCGACGATTTCCATCGTCAGGTTCCAGCTGGGCAGGCCGAAGATCGCGCCGTTGCTGCCGTAGCTGGCCTCGAACGTCTCGTAGAGCGGCAGCCCCACCAGCTCGCGGTAAAAGCGCACTGTCTCTTCGAAGTTCGACGAGCGCCGGGCGAAGCGAAGGGCGCCGATCGACGCCAATTCCAGTGGCCAATGCGTCGTCCGGCGCTGCTTGTGCTGGTCCACTCCTACTCCGATTCGCCGAGCCTGTAATTTTGCAGGCCGCTACTCGCACTTTTCCTGCCGTATTACAGGCTCGGTGAGCGGCCCGATCGCATCATAGCCCGATGGCGGCCGCCGCCGACTCCGCCGTGTCCCAGCGCCGCAGCTGTTCACCGGGAGCCCATGTCGAATGCGTGCCGCTGGAAATGCGTTCGGGCAGTTGAAGTTTGCACACGGGCCCGTCGCCGATCCGGGCGGCGTCGAAGATCACGCAGTAGGAGGCATCGGCGTTCATGTCGGTGGTCAGAGTGATCAGGTAGCCGTCGTCCTCGCTAGTAGATCCCACGCGTGGCGCCATCGCGGTCTCGCTGCCGTAGACACCGTCGCCGAAGGAGAATCCCTCCTGGCTGCCGGTGCGCACATCGTGTTTGACCAGCCCGTCGAACAGGAACCAGCCGGGCTTGCCGGTGGCGGCGTAGGTGTAGCGGTAGTCGCTGGCGGCGTAGGCGGGGTTGATCGTGCCGAATTCGGTGATGGACTCCGACAGCCGCTCTTCCTTGACCTCGCCGGTGACCAGGTTAAAGCGCCAGCGGTGCAGCCGGGCCTGCAGGCGATCCAGCGCCAGGAAGCGAAAGAGCTTCTCCCATTTGGTTCCGCCGGTGTCGATCGGCTGAGGATCGCCTTCGAAGAAGCCGTCGAGCACGATCTCGTCGCCGTCTTCGTAGGCGTTCGTGAAGTGCAGCACGAACGTCGGGTCCGCCTCGAACCATCGGATGTCGTCGGTGCCGCCGCGGCGCGGGATCACCGCGAAGCGCGACGGAATGTCGGGGTAGAAGCGCGGCAGGTGCACGTCGTGTCCGAGCAGCCTCGGATCCCAGAAAAGCGGGAAATCGTTGAGGATGGCGTAGTTTTCGGTGAACGCCATGTCGTGCGGCAGCCGCGGTCCGGGTAGCGGGATGTCGACGTAGTGGGCCAGGTCGTTGTTCTGGTCGACGACGCCGTAGCGCATGTACGGGTCCTGCTTGCTGTAGCTGAAGAACAACAGTTCGCCGGTCTTGTGGTCGACCTTCGGGTGCGCGGAGACACCCCAGTCGACCGGGAAGCGTCCGTTCCAGGTTTCCTTGCCGAGGGTGTTGGCCGAGTACGGGTCGATCCGGTAGAGGTCGCCGCACTGGTAGAAGCTGGTCAGCGCGATGCCGCGGTGAACGATCACGTCAGTGCTCGACGCGTCCTTCATCCGGGTGCGCGCGCCCCAGCCGTCGTCCCGCTTGGCCAATTGCACCGGCTCGGCCAGCCCCGGCCACAGCGGCTCGCCGGCCTCGTTCTCGGCCAGAAATCCGTCGGTCCGCACAAAGCGGTTGCGGTAGAACGCTTTTCCGTCGCGGAAACCGACCACATGCAGCATCCCGTCGCCGTCGAACGGGTGGTACGTCTTCAACGCCGGGTGCAGCGGGTTCTCGGTGTTGCGGAGGTAGACGCCGTCCAGGTCGCGCGGGATCTCGCCCGCTACGGCGACGAGATCGTCGGCGTCCCACTCGGTGGTCTGCGGCCGCCACGGCCCGGTCCGGTACGGGTGGTCGTCGTCCTCGGGCAGTGTGGACAGGAACTTGCCGACGATCTCAACATCCATGTCACGAGCCTTCGGTGGTGCTGACAACGAAACTGACCGTGGTGGCGGTGCTGCCGCCGAAGTTCAGGGTGCCAAAGGTTTTCGCGTCTTCGACCTGGTACTCGCCGGCCGCGCCGCTGACTTGCTTGGCCGCGTCCAGCAGCATCCGCACGCCGGAAGCCCCGACGGGGTGTCCGCCGCCGATCAGGCCCCCGCTGGGGTTGATCGGCAGCCGGCCGCCGATCTCGATCTCGCCGTTTTCGATCGCCTTCCACGATTCGCCGGGACCGGTGAGCCCGATGTGGTCGATGGCCAGGTACTCGCTGGGGGTGAAGCAGTCGTGGACCTCGATCCCGTCCAGGTCGTCGAGGGTCACCCGGGCGCGGCGCAACGCGTCGAGCACCGCGGCCCGCACGTGCGGCAGCACGTAGGGATCGTCTGCGGCGCGGTCGAGTTTTTGTCGCAGGCCGAGCCCGACGGTGCGATGTCCCCAGCCGTCGATGCGTCCGATTGGGCGCGCATCGGGATGATCGCGCAGGTAGTCGTCGTTCACCAGGACCACTCCCGCGCCGCCGTCGGTCATTTGGCTGCAGTCGAAGCGCCTTAGCCGGCCCTCGGTGATGGGGTTGGTCGCGTCGTCGTCGGTGATGGGTTCGGGGACAGTCCAGCCGCGGGTCTGGGCATTGGGGTTGCGGCGGGCGTTGGCGAAGTTGAGCTGGGCGATGGCCCGCAGATGGGTCTCGTCCAGGCCGTAGCGCCGCTCGTATTCGTCGGCGATCTGCGCGAACATCGACGGCCACAAGTACCGCGCGCCGGCGCCCTCGTGTCCGGTCCATGCGGCGGCGCCCAGATGCTTGGCGGCGGTGTCGCCGGGCACGGTCTTTTCCAGTTCGATCCCCACCACGAGCGCGCTGTCATAGGAGCCCGAGCGCAGATCGGCCATCGCAGCCAACGCCGCCACGCTGCCGGACGCGCATGCGGCCTCGTGCCGAGCGGCCGGTGTGTCCCAGAGGTCGTCGCAGACCGTGGCCGGCATCGCGCCGAGGTGGCCCTGGCCGGCGAACATCTCGCCGAAGGCATTTCCAACGTGGACCACTCCGATGTCGGCGGCGTCCAGCTTGGCCGAGGCGAGGGTGCATTCGACGACCTCGGCGGTCAAGGCCGCGAAATCGCGGTTTTCTTTGGAGAGGTTGCGGGCGAAATCGCTTTGGTAGCCCCCGAGAATCCACACGTCTGCCGAGCCATCCATACGCCGCACGCTACTCCTGATGGCGCGGCCGAACGGCCGTATGCGAAGCGCTCAGGAGCTCAAATGCGGACCCGTCGGCTCTCGGGCTGAACCGACGGGACCTAGGTGTGCGCGTAGGCCGGCCAACACGCTCACCCGTTTGGGGCATTACCACCCCTGACGAAAGGCAAACACACGAGCCAGCCTGCGAAGCCGGCCTGACCCTTCCGAATGCGGGCTTTCCACTGCTCAGCGAGGTGTTTGGAGGCTAGACAGCGCCTTCGACAAGGTTGGCGATTCCGGCGCGTCGGCGGCGGTGTCGGATCGATTGGGCTGCAACTCATTACGCATACTCACCTCGGGTCGCCGTCGTTGGCGGACTCGGCTACCCGCAGGTCCCGATCGGGTCCGTCGCAGGTCATACCGGCGATATCCACCTCGCAGCGAGAAGCTGGTGCAATATCGATATTGATGACCTTGTTGTGGGAGCAGCACACCTGTCTGCCGCTGCAGACCGATGCCGACATCGACCTGCTGGGCCGATACCGGCGCGCCGGGGGAGCGCTCGTATCGGTCAACGCCGGATATGCGCCGCACAGTCTGGGCGATACGACCGCGTTGCTGCGCCACTATCGCGGCGCGGTCAAGCTGCATCCAGGCCTGGAGTTGGCGGGCAGCGTCCAGGAGGTCGACGCGATCGCCGGTAGCGGTCGCATCGCGGTTGTCTTCGACCTGGAGGACTGCGCTCCGCTCGACGGCGACCTCGATAACCTGGCCACTTTGGTCGATCTCGGGGTCCGCACGCTGCTGCCGACGTACAACCACGCCAACCGCGCCGGCAGTGGTTGCTTGGACGGCGTCGACGGTGGCCTGACCGCATGGGGCCGCTCCCTCGTTTCCGAGATGAACAGCGCCGGAATCGTTCCGGACGGATCGCACTGCAGCACCCGCACCGGACTCGACATGTGTGAGGTTTCTCGAGGTCCGGTGATCTATAGTCATTCCTGCATGCGGGCGGTTTGGGAGCACCCGCGCAATATCACCGACGATCAAGCCCGCGCCTGTGCGGCCACCGGCGGTGTCGTCGGAATCACCGGGGTCGGCATTTTTCTCGGGCCCAACACTCCGACTCTCGAGGCCATGACCCGGCACCTTGAATACGTCATTGAATTGGTCGGTATCGATCACGTCGGTGTTAGCACCGACTTCTCGTTCGATTTCGCCGATTTCAACGAGGAACTCGCGCGCAACCCGCACTTGTTCGACGACAGCTACACGAGTTGGGGCCCAATCCAATGGATGCCGCCCGAAATTTTCCTGGGGCTCGAGGAACACCTGCGCCGGCGCGGGTGGAGTGCCGCCGACCTGCAAGCCGTCCTTGGCGGGAACTTCCGTCGGGTGGCACAACAAGCCTGGCGTAACTAACGATCATAAGAATCTTTCGCGCCTGCTCCGCCCGGCGCATTTCGGCGGTTTCGCATATGGCACACACGCTTGTGTATGTGACAAATTGAGGCCAGAGTGGAATGTATGACCGAACAGAAAACAATCGAGCAGTGGCTTGAGGGCTGTGCGGTACAGCGGATCATGTTCCGCGACGGTCTGGTGCTGAATTTCGAGGATTACAACGAGCTTGTGATCACCGTACCGATGCGTCTGACGCTGCCAGCCATCGAATCCTCTCCCGCAGAAGTGGTTGCAATCGACCCGAACGACCCAGCGGACCAGGTGCGTCCGCTCTTCGATTTCGCCGGGGAAAAATGCACGGGCGCTGTCTGGTACGACACCGGAGATCTCCATCTCGAGTTCGCCGACGGTCACAAGATCGACGTGCCGCCCAATGAAAACGTCGCCGCGTGGGAGCTGTATGGCAAGTACCACGGTTACGCCGCCTGCCTGCCGAACGGTGAGATGCGGGTGGTGCGCTATGACGTGGCCGAAACCGGCCGCGCCGAGTGAGCTGACGAGCGGCGCGAGCTGGGCCTAGGCGAAACCGGTTGCGGCGCAGTCTTTCTGTGCGCTTCGGGAGCCGATACCGTGTACGTCATGCCTCGGGTGGACTATGTCATCCAATATGTCGAATCGCTCCGACGTTCAGTGGCGTTTTACCGCGACGTGATAGGGCTCAAGACACGGATCGAGGGTGACGGCTACGTCGAGTTCGAGATGGCGAACACCAAGTTCTCGCTTTTCGAGCGGTCCAAGCTTCCGGAACTCATCGGCCGCGAGGGTGGCAACCCGCCGTGCGGCGAGATCGGTTTCCTGATCGACGACGTAGACCAGGAAGCGGAGCGGTTGAAAGGCCTCGGTGTCGAGATCCTCAGCGGACCGGTGGACCGGCCATGGCGCGAGAGGACGCTGCACATCGCCGACCCGGACGGCAACATCATTGAATTCGCGCAGAAGCTGCGATAACCCCGGGTCACCAAAGGTTGGTCATAACGCACTGCACTTCTGCAGTGGCGTCGTGCGGCTTGACTCCCATGGCCGTTAATCTCTGGGCTACTTCGGCAGGGGATAAAGCGCCATTGAGATTGAACTCAATAATGTTGATCGTGGGCGACCAGTCATCTGCGTTTTGCTTCGGCGGAACCCCCGCGCGGTCTATGCAACCAAGGTAGCCGTCCCCGCCCATGCCCAGGTCAGCGCGAGCAGCCGGCGCTCCCAGCACCACCGATGCGATGAACGGGACGGCGACGGCTACGCCGGCCGCCGCACCGACGTACTTGTTTGTGTGTGCAACGGGCGCGCGACCGCCGTCCCCGGCAGCCACCCCGCGCGCGCGATCGCGATGAAACCTAGTTCGATCTGTTGTTACCCCCGAATTGCGTGACACGGCGGTCCAGTACCCGCAATTTCTAATTATGAAACCGGGTTTTGCCAATCATATTCTTATTAAACTTTCGTCTAAGTCATTAATTATTTTACTTTCGTCTAAGTCAATAAACTCGGCCTTTTTCGGCAATAAATACCGAGTCAGTTTGCGCACGTAGAAGGTTTCTATCCGCGGGAACCGGTGACGTGACTGCGACCGCTAGGGAAGGTCCTTCGCTGAACGGCCGCGCGACGGGCTAACCAGCAGGGCGCTGAGGATTAGTCCGCCGGCCACAGCTAGAGGGATGCTCCAGGCGCGACGCGCCGCTATGGCGCTGCCGCATCGATCGACGAAATGGGTTCCAGTCGAGTCCGCGGTCATGGCCTGGCCTAATGCGTTGTGAAGCCCGCTGCCGCAATTGATTTGGAAACCCCACTGGTCGAAGTCGCCGAGGAATACCGGGGAGCGAAGCGCGAACAGACCGCCGATCAGCAACAAAAGGCCAACCGCGACGATGACCACGCGTCGAGTAGACACATTTGCCTCTGCGTGTGGCGTCGCTGATTTTGCGCCCACTAGCCAGGAACTTGGATCCATCGTTCGCCCGGTCTCAGAGGGATCGAGGAAGTCCAAGCGCGGTGGATAGTGCCGCGGCGGGCGGAGATCTGGCGGTGAAATCCTCACGGCTCGCCTCGTGGCGGCAACAGTTGGGATAACGCCGTCCCGCGAAGGGATGGGCCGTACCGCCACGGCGCCTGCCGTTCGACCGGGTTCGTGGTCGGCGATGACGTCCGGCGCCAGTGACGGACTGACCTCGACTTCCTCTTCGGATGTGTTGGTTCGTGTGTCGGCTATTACGGACATTTGGGTCCTCCTTGATCGGCCGTCTTCGCAGCACCGGCGGTTCCTAGCTCGGGCGGGTCCAACCACCCCGGATCGGATGCTACCTATTTTCGAAGTATGCAACATTATTTGTAAGTAATCAAGGATTTCCGGTAGTATCGTCCTCGTGTGGACCGTAAGGTGGGATCGGTGACACGTCGCAGCTATAGCCAGTACTGCGGGCTTGCCCGGGCACTCGACCTAGTGGGCGAGCGGTGGATGCTGTTGATCGTGCGCGATCTGGCGATACGCCCGCGCCGGTTCGGTGAGATCCTCGACGGCTTGCCGGGTTTGGGCACCAGCCTGCTGTCCGAGCGGCTGAAAAACCTCGAGGACGACGGGATCATCGAGCGTGCGATCAGCGGCAAAGGCCGGGGCGGCGTCGTGTATCGCCTCACCGCGCGAGGAAAAGCCTTAGCCCGTGCCCTTCAGCCGTTGGCAGCCTGGGGCGCAATGTTTCTGGACCCAACCAAGGCCGACACGTTTTCGCCCGATTGGCTGTTCTTCGCGATCCGGTCCGCCTTCCATCCCGAAGCTGCCGCGGGAGTTCACGGCTGCTACGAGTTTTGTGTGGACAACGAAATTACGTTCTGGATCACCGTCGACGACGGCGACATGCAAATAACCCAAAAGCGTCCGCGGAAGCCGGATTTCACTCTCGAGGTGGCACTTTCGGACCTCGGGGGCATTGCTTCGGGTCAACTCAAACCCAAAGATCTCTTCAAGCAAGGGCGGGCAACGCTCCGCGGCGACCGCCACGCCGCCGATCGCGCACTCGCACTCTTCGGCGCTGGTCGAACCCCGTCCGCCAAGGTGTCGAGTGAGCTCCCGCAACATCAATAGGGAGGTTCGAAGTGCCGTTCATTGAGATGTATGTCCCGGAGGGCCTGCTCGACGATGAGACCAAGCAAACCCTCCACAACAACGTCAGCCGCCAGGTGCTCGAGGCCGAGGGCGCAACCTACGATGAATCGCCCTTGGCCCAGGCGATCACCTGGATGCTGATCCACGAAATGCCGGAGGGCAGCTGGTCGGTCGGCAGCCAGGTTCAGTCAAGGAGCGACGAGCCACGCGTTCTCACTCGGATAAGCGTGCCGCATGGGTCGATGGATGACGCGCGCCGGGCGGATATCGCGATGCGGGTGAACCGAGAGCTCGTCGATGCGCTCGGGGACCAGTTCACCGATCCGACGAAAAGCTTCTGTCTTATCTCGGAGCAGACGTTCAGCGGTGGTGGAATCGTGGTCAGCTTCGACGATCTCGTCCAGTGGCTCGGGCTGCCGCACCGGTTGTCGCGCTCAAAGACAGCGGCGCAATCGGCTGAGTAAGCAACCTATTCGACGGTCAACTCGAGACGGTTCAAACGGCGAACCAGGATGCTGGGCAGCCACTCTCCGACGTCGGTCGCCTCGATCCAGGTGGAGCGTTCCAGCAGCGTCCGAAATACGATCTGGGCCTCGAGCCGTGCCAGCGCGGCGCCAATACAGAAGTGCACGCCCTTGCCGAATGTCACGTGGCCTTTGGCACCGCTGCGATCAAGACGGAATTCGTTTGGCGCGTCGAAGTGTGCCGGGTCGCGGTTCGCCGCGCCCCACATCAGTAGCAGGTGCGAGTTGGCGGGTACCTCCACGCCGTCCAGGGTCGTGTCGCGCCAGACGTGGCGGTAGTGGCCACGGAAGGGTGGCTCGTAGCGCAGAGCTTCTTCGATAAAGGCATTCAGCAGTTCCGGGTTCTCACGAACCTGCTTTTGAATCTCTGGGCGGTCGGCGAGAATCCACGCAGCGCTGCCTAAAAGCGATGCCGTGGATTCGCCGGCGGCGCTGAAAAGGGTGAGCATGATGCCTAATGCCACGGTCTGGTCCACCTCGCCCGAGGCGTAGCGTGCGGCCATGTCGGGAATGAGGCCGGATTCAGGTAAGGCACTTGCCTTTTCAAAGTGTTCCATGACGTAACCCGACAGTTCGAATGCCGCGGCTCCTGCCGCCTCGAGCTGGGGGGCCGTGACGACACCATCGAGCAGCGTGGTGGTGGCGAAGCCCAGCCGGATGAGATTGTCGACATCGGTGTCGGGTAGGCCCAGCAGCTTGGCGACCACCATCATGGGCAGGCGGTTGGCCATCGCGCTCATCCACTCGATGCGCCCCTCGTGCAGATTCTCGTCCCAGAGGCGCTCGGCGACGTGGCCCGCGAATTCTTCAATGATGCGGACGCGTTTCGCGGACAGATGTGGCAGCAGGATTTTGCGGTGTATCGCGTGTGCCGGCTCGTCGGCGGTGGCCAAGGCATGGTTGGGACTTCCAGCCTCGATCATTGGGAACGGGGCGACCGTCCCATCCTCGTGGTAAACCATGGTTGCGGTGAGGTTGGACGAGAAGTCTTCGACCCGGTTGACCGCATCGATCACCGCATCCCAGCCGCACACGGCGTAGAACTCCGAGTTACCGATGCGGTGCACCGGCGCCTCGGCGCGCATGCGGTCGTAGAGCGGATATGGATCTTGCATGGCCTCGGCGCCGAAGAACTGGATCGGATCAGCCAAGACGGTCATCCTTTCAGGCTGGAAGAGGCCGTGAGCAGCGTCAATAGTGGGCGGCAACGTTGATAACCGCCCAGTCGCACCACCCACGCCCCACCAAATCGCCTGCACGACACCACCAGCGGGTTATGCTGAGAAAAACGTGCAACAATTCTCATCCTGAGAGAGGTTTTTCGGCCCACAGCTCGGGAGCACTTTCAGATGCCACAGAACGATTGGCTGCTTGGACGGGATCGCCGCGGCGAGGCCGCCGAACGGATCTACGCTGCGGCCGCCGACCTCATTTCCCGCGTCGGATACGACGCGTTCACCATCGAGGCCTTGGCCGCTAAGGTCCATTGCTCACCAGCGACGATCTACCGTCATGCCGGCGGTAAGGCGGCCATCCGTGACGCCGTTGTTGCCATTCAGGCGAACCGGATCGTCGATACGGTGCGCGAAGCGATCAAGGACCTCACCGGACCGGACCGGGTCGTGACCGCCACCATCCTTGCCCTGGAACGCATGCATTCAGATCCATTGGTTCGGCTCATGCGGTCAATGCAATTGGCGCCGGGCGGCGAGTGGCTCACTACCTCACCCGTCGTTGCCGCCTTCGCCTCCGAAATGCTCGGCCAGGACCACCCCGACCCGCTGGCCGCGCAATGGCTGATCCGCGTGTTCCTTGCGCTGTGGTGCTGGCCGCTGAAGGACCCCGCGACTGAACGCGCCGTAGTGGAGCGCTTCCTCCGCCCATCCTACATCAACAACACCTGAAAGCCGAGATCATCGACCAAACACGGCGATGACGCAGGACCCGTCCCCGCCCATCGCCTGCGCCAGACCGATCCGCGGATCTCAGACCTGGCGCGAATCCGCTTCTCCCCGAAGCTGACTGATTGTCTCGACGTCCTGGGCCAAACCCGTCGCGCCGAACGCGTGACCGCACTCTGTGCCCCTGTTCAGTGTCGGTTGATGGTTGACGTTTCTGTGTCGGTTGATCCTTGACACTCGTGTTGTGGTTAGGCC
>NZ_MBEM01000195.1:0-841 GCF_001954045.1 Mycobacterium sp. SP-6446
GCGCCCACACCTGTTTCGACTCGGCCAGCAGATCAGCATCCAAGCACCCCAACAGTTGGGTGATGTTGCGGTGGGTGACCGCCACCCCCTTGGGCGCCCCGGTGGTGCCCGAGGTGTAAATCAGATGAGCGATATCCTCTGGATCCGGCCCGGGCTGGAGGGCGGTGTCGGGTTGGTCTTCGACGGCGGGGTCGTTGATGTCGATGACCGCCACGTCGAATCCGTCGAGGCGCCCAGCCAGATCCGCGGTGCTCAACACCGCCACCGGTGCGGCATCGGTGAGCATGAACTCGAGGCGCTCCCGGGGATGGCCCACGTCGATGGGCAGATAGGCCGCCCCGGTTTTGAGCACCGCGGTGATCGCGGCGATCGCGCGAGCCGAGCGCTCCAGCAACACTCCCACCACACACCCAGCACCCACACCGGCGCCGGCCAACAAATGCGCCAATCGATTAGCCGCCTCATCGAGTTGGCGGTAAGTCCAGGACTGCTCACCACAACTGAGCGCCACCGCCTCCGGAGTCCGGGCCACCTGGGCGGCGAACAACTCCGGAACCGACACCGTCGCGCTCACCGACTGGGTCACCACCGTCGCATGCCCGATCTCCTGCAGCCGGGCATGTTCGGACTCATCAAGCACATCCAGCGACGACACGCGCCGCCCCGTATCGGCGGTCATCGCCATCAACACCCGCTCGAAGCGGTTGATCAGCGCCTGGATGCTTTCGGGGTCGAATACGTCGGTGCGAAATTCCACCGCCCCACCGATTCCGGCGGGCTCACCGGCCTCGGTGAAACGCTCCCCCAACGAAAACGCCAGATCCATACGCGCGCTATGGGT
>NZ_MBEM01000196.1:0-1196 GCF_001954045.1 Mycobacterium sp. SP-6446
GGGCCAAGCGGGCGCGCTCGGCGAGCAACGCATCGACGTCGGCGGTCCAGCCGTCGACGTCGGCACCGGCCGCGACCGCACCGGCCGACATGGCCTCGGCCACCCGCGCCGCGCCGCGTTCGACATCGCCGCGCCGTGAGGCCAGCGGATCCGCGGGCCAGATCGCTTCGATAACGTTGTCGCGCAGCGGGTTTCGCTCACCGTCGGGCGGTGCCGGGGCCCAGTGTTCCACCACCCCGCACGGTTCGCCGGCCGCGGTGGAACGGTCGATGATGTCCTTGATTTCGCACAGGAAGTCCGACGGGCCCCGGGGTTTCATCCCGGTGGGACCCCAGTGGTGGCCGGACACCAACAGGGTGTCCGCGGCCCGGGTGATGCCCACGTACAGCAATCGACGCTCCTCGTCGACGCGCCGCTGCTCGAGCTGGCGGCGATGCTGGGAGATCTTGTCCGACAGCTGCTTTCGGTTGGTGACGTCCGAGGTGTCGAGCACCGGGATGCCCAGCGCACCCGCCGAGGCGCGGTCCCCACGCAACAACGGCGGCAGCTCCGCGGCGTCGGTGAGCCAGCTGCTGCGCGACGCGGTCGACGGAAAGGTTCCACCCGACAGGTGTGCGACCGCCACCAGTTGCCACTCCAAGCCCTTCGCGGAATGCACCGTGAGGACCTGGACCCGGTCACGGGCGGCCGTCAATGGGGCAGGGGCCAAGCCGTTTTCGACCACCTCGGCCGCGTCGAGGTAGGCCAGCAGGCCCGCGACCGACGCCGCCGCCGTCGTGTCGGCCGCCGCGGCCCGCGTTCGTTCGGCGTAGCCGGCGACCACGTCTGCGAACGCGTCGAGGTGTTCGGCGCCGGCCCAGCCGGCGCCGGCCCCTGCGGCCGCCCGGGCTTCGCAATCGACGCCGAGCACCCGCCGGACCTCGGCGACCAGCTCGGGCAGCGAATGGCCGAGGTGGGCGCGCAGCGCGCTCAGCTCGGCGGCCAGCGCGGTGATCCGCCGATATCCCGCAACCGAATACGACCCGGCCGGCCCGGGGTCGCCGATCGCGTCGGCCAGGCATGCGGTGTCGGCATCCGGCCCCGCCGCCCTCGCGATCGACACGGCCGAGGGCGCGTCGTCAGGGCGTCCCCCGCAAGCGGGTGGTGCCCCCAGTCCCGCCGCGAGGGCCAGCGCGCGCCGCCACAGCGCGGCAACG
>NZ_MBEM01000197.1:0-7889 GCF_001954045.1 Mycobacterium sp. SP-6446
TCGAGGCGGGTCTGAAGAACGTGCAGGGCAAGCCGATCGTCAACTCGATCTCCATGAAGGAGGGCGAGGAGAAGTTCGTCCGCGAGGCCCGGCTGTGCCGCAAGTACGGCGCGGCCGTCGTCGTGATGGCGTTCGACGAGCAGGGACAGGCCGACAACCTGGAGCGCCGCAAGGAGATCTGCGGGCGGGCCTACCGGATACTGACCGAAGAGGTCGGCTTCCCGCCCGAGGACATCATCTTCGACCCGAACTGCTTCGCGCTGGCGACCGGTATAGAGGAGCACGCGTCCTACGGGATCGACTTCATCGAGGCCTGCGCCTGGATCAAGGAGAACCTGCCGGGGGTGCACATCTCCGGCGGCATCTCGAACGTGTCGTTCTCTTTTCGGGGCAACAACCCGGTCCGTGAGGCGATCCACTCGGTGTTCCTGTTCCACGCCATCAAGGCGGGTTTGGACATGGGCATCGTCAACGCCGGTGCGCTGGTGCCGTACGACTCGATCGACCCCGAGCTACGGGAGCGCATCGAGGACGTCGTCCTGAACCGTCGCGAGGATGCGGCCGAACGTCTCCTGGAGATCGCCGAACGCTTCAACAAGTCCGGTGAAGCCTCCGAGGACCCGAAGGCGGCCGAGTGGCGATCTCTCCCGGTCCGCGAACGGATCACGCACGCCCTAGTTAAGGGCATCGACGCCCACGTCGACGACGACACCGAGGAGTTGCGGGCCGAGATCGCCGCCGCCGGTGGTCGCCCCATCGAGGTGATCGAGGGCCCGCTGATGGACGGCATGAACGTCGTCGGTGACCTCTTCGGCTCCGGCAAGATGTTCCTGCCCCAGGTCGTCAAGTCGGCCCGGGTGATGAAGAAGGCCGTCGCCTACCTGCTGCCGTTCATCGAGGCGGAGAAAGAGCAGAACGGCACCGCAGCAGCCAAAGACACCAACGGCACGATCATCATGGCGACCGTGAAGGGCGACGTCCACGACATCGGCAAGAACATCGTCGGGGTTGTGTTGCAGTGCAACAACTTCGAAGTGATCGACCTCGGTGTGATGGTGCCCGCCGAGAAGATCCTGGCCGCGGCGAAGGAGCACGACGCCGACATCATCGGACTGTCCGGCCTGATCACCCCGTCGCTGGACGAGATGGTCAACTTCGCCGCCGAGATGGAACGCGAGGAGCTCGAGATCCCGCTGCTGATCGGAGGAGCGACCACGTCGCGCGCCCACACCGCCGTGAAGGTGGCGCCGCGTCGTAGCGGTCCGGTGGTTTGGGTCAAGGACGCGTCCCGCTCGGTGCCGGTCGCGGCGGCGCTCCTCGATGACAAGCAGCGTCCCGCCCTGCTGGAGGCCACCGAGAAGGACTACGCAGCGCTGCGCGAACGGCACTCACAGAAGAACGAGCGGCCGATGCTGACGTTGGAGAAGGCCCGCGCGAACCGGACGCCGATCGACTGGGACGGCTACACGCCGCCGGTGCCCGCCCAGGGCCTCGGCGTGCGGGAGTTTCTCGACTACGACCTCGAGGAGCTGCGCGAGTACATCGACTGGCAGCCCTTCTTCAACGCCTGGGAGATGAAGGGCCGCTTCCCCGACATCCTCAACAACCCGGCCACCGGCGAGGCCGCCCGCAAGCTGTACGACGACGCCCAGGAAATGCTCGACACCCTGATCAAGGAGAAGTGGCTGAGGGCCAACGGAGTGATCGGATTCTTCCCGGCGAACGCCGTGGGCTCGGGTATGGAAGACGCCGAGGTCTACACCGACGACACCCGCACCGAGGTGCTGACCACCTTGCACAACCTGCGCCAGCAGGGTGAGCACCGGGAGGGCATCCCGAACCGGTCGCTGGGTGACTACATCGCCCCCAAAGAAACGGGCCTCCGGGACTACATCGGTGCCTTCGCGGTCACCGCGGGCCTCGGCAGCCAGGAGAAGATCGCGGAGTTCAAGGCAGCCCTCGACGATTACAGCGCGATCCTGCTGGAGTCGGTCGCCGACCGGCTGGCCGAGGCGTTCGCCGAGCGGATGCACCAACGAGTCCGCAAGGAGTTCTGGGGATTCCAGCCCGACGAGCAACTGGACAACGAGGCGCTCATCGATGAGAAGTACCAGGGAATCCGTCCCGCCCCCGGCTACCCGGCCTGCCCGGAGCACACCGAGAAGGTGACGCTCTGGAAGTTGATGGACGTCAAGGAGCGGACCGGCATCGAGCTGACCGAGTCGATGGCGATGTGGCCCGGTGCCGCCGTCAGCGGCTGGTATTTCTCGCATCCGCAGTCGCAGTACTTCGTGGTCGGCCGGTTGGCGCAGGACCAGGTCGCCGACTACGCGAAGCGCAAGGGCTGGACCCTGTCCGAAGCCGAGCGCTGGCTGAGCTCCAACCTCGGCTACAACCCGGAGGACTGAGCGGAAACCGCCGTGACTTTGCTCGCTGCCGCGTGAAACAATCGCTGGCCGTGAAGACCTTCGAGGATCTGTTCGCCGAACTTGGCGATCGTGCCCGCACCCGGCCGGCCGGCAGCGCCACTGTCGCCGCGCTGGACGGCGGGATACATGCGCTGGGCAAAAAGATCCTCGAGGAGGCCGGCGAGGTGTGGCTGGCGGCCGAACACGAACCCGACGACGCGCTGGCCGACGAGATCAGCCAGTTGCTGTACTGGACGCAGGTGCTGATGATCGCGCGCGGCCTGACCCTTGACGACGTCTACCGGAAGTTGTGAGAGCTGTGAGCATGTTGCGCGTCGCGGTTCCCAACAAAGGTGCGCTTAGCGAGCCGGCCACCGAGATCCTCGCGGAGGCCGGTTATCGGCGCCGTACCGACCCCAAGGATCTGACGGTCATCGACCCCGTCAACCAGGTCGAGTTCTTCTTTTTGCGGCCCAAAGACATTGCAATCTACGTCGGTTCGGGCGAACTGGACTTCGGCATCACCGGGCGCGATCTGGTGCTCGACTCCGGTGCGCCGGTGCGAGAGCGCCTGGCGCTGGGCTTCGGTTCGTCCAGCTTCCGCTACGCCGCCCCGGCCGGACGCAGCTGGGCGACGGCGGATCTGGCCGGCAAGCGTATCGCCACCGCCTACCCGAACCTGGTCCGAAAAGACCTGGCCGAGAAGGGGATTGACGCGACGGTGATCGGGCTCGACGGGGCCGTGGAGATCTCGGTGCAGCTCGGTGTGGCCGACGCCATCGCTGATGTTGTGGGGTCCGGGCGCACCCTGAGCCTGCACGATCTGGTGGCCTTCGGTGAGCCACTGTGTGATTCGGAGGCGGTGCTGATCGAGCGCAGCGATCACGACGGTCGCGGTGAGTCGCGGTATGACCTGGGAGCGGCGCGGGATCAATTGGTAGCCCGGGTCCAAGGTGTGGTGTTCGGTCAGCAATACCTGATGCTCGACTACGACTGCCCGCGCTCGGTGCTGGAGAAAGCCACCTCGATCACGCCGGGACTGGAGTCTCCGACCATCGCCCCGCTGGCCGACCCGGACTGGGTCGCAATCCGGGCATTGGTACCGCGCCGCGGCGTCAACGAGATCATGGACGAGCTCGCCGCCATCGGTGCCAAAGCGATTCTGGCGTCCGATATCAGGTTCTGCCGATTCTGATTGCCCTATCGGCGGGACGGCCGCTGTGTTAGCGTCCGCCGTGGGGGAGACCCGGCCGAGCTCGAGGGCCGGCACCCCTTTTTGGTGCCCGGGCAGTTCATCCTCCAGGAGGGGTCTCCGTGACGCATGCACTAATTCTGCTGATGGCTTTGTTGATTGGCGTGGTCGCCGGGTTGCGCTCGCTGACGGCGCCGGCCGTCGTCGCCTGGGCGGCGTTTATCGGCTGGATCGACTTGCACGGCACGTGGGCATCGTGGGTGGCCAACCTCATCACCGTCATCGTCCTGACCGTTCTCGCCGTCGGCGAATTGGTCAACGACAAGCTGCCCAAGACGCCGGCGCGCACCGCGCCACCGATCTTCGCCGCCCGGATCGTCACCGGCGCGTTTGCGGGCGCGGTATTGGGCGCAATGCCGCACTGGACGTTTAGCTCGCTGGGGGCCGGCGTCATCGGCGCTGTGATCGGCACCCTCGGCGGTTATCAGGCGCGCAAGCGGCTGGCGGGGGTGACCGGCGGCAAGGACCTGCCCATCGCGCTGCTCGAGGATGCGGTCGCGATCGCGGGCGGCTTCGCCATCGCCGCGTGGGCGGGTCACGTGCTGACGGAGTACGTGCTGACGGCCGTTAAGTGACAGCCGTTAAATGACAAAGCATTTCGACGCGATCATCGTCGGCGCCGGCCAAGCGGGACCGCCCCTGGCGGGGCGGCTGACGGCCGCAGGCCAGCGAGTCGCGATAGTCGAGCGCAAACTGATCGGCGGGACCTGCGTTAATACGGGATGCATCCCGACCAAGACGCTGGTGGCCAGCGCGCACGCCGCACAGCTGGCCCGCCGTGGCGCGGAATACGGCGTCGGAACCGGACCGGTCACCGTCGACATGGCGAAAGTCAAAGCACGCAAAGACGACATCATGCTCAGCGACCGCAAGGGCGTCGAGGATTGGCTTGACGGCATGGACGGCTGCACCGTTTTTCGCGGCCATGCCCGCTTCGAAGATCCGCACACCATCAGCGTCGACACGCAGGACGGCGAAGAGCGGCTGCAGGCCGACCGGATTTTCCTCAACGTCGGTGGCCGTGCGGTGGTGCCGGAGATCCCGGGGCTGTCCGATGTCGAGTTCCTCACCAACGTGTCGATCCTCGAACTCGACACGCTGCCATCCCATCTCGTCATCGTCGGCGGCAGCTACATCGCGCTGGAGTTCGCGCAGATGTACCGGCGCTTCGGCGCTCCGGTAACCGTCGTCGAACGCGGCTCGCGCCTGGCCTCCCGCGAAGACGAGGATGTCTCGACCGCCGTCAGGGAGATCCTGGAAGCCGAAGGCATCGACGTGGTCCTCGGTGCTGACGATGTGCGAATCAGCAAGAGCGACAACGGATTCGAACTGACACCTCGTGACGGCGCGGCGCCCATTCAGGGCAGTCATCTGCTGCTGGCCGTGGGACGGCAACCCAACACCGACGACCTGGGTCTGGAAGCGGCCGGTGTGCGGACCGACGCCCGCGGCTACATCGTGGTGGACGACCAGCTCAAGACCAGCGTCGACCACATCTGGGCGATGGGCGATTGCAACGGCAAGGGCGCCTTCACCCACACCTCGTACAACGATTTCGAGATCGTCGCCGCCAACCTGCTCGACGACGACCCACGGCGGGTGAGCGACCGCGTCAGCACTTATGCGCTCTACATCGACCCGCCGCTGGGGCGCGCCGGCATGACCGTCAGCCAGGTCCGCGAGTCGGGCCGCAAGGCGCTGCTCGGCAAGCGACCCATGACCCGGGTCGGCCGGGCGGTGGAAAAGGGTGAGACGCAAGGCTTTATGAAGGTCGTGGTGGACGCCGAAACCCACGAGATCCTGGGAGCGGCCATCCTCGGCGTCGGCGGCGACGAGGCGATCCACGCCATCCTGGACGTCATGTCCGCCAAAGCTCCGTACACGACGCTGTCGCGCACTATGCACATCCACCCCACGGTGAGCGAGCTGGTCCCCACAATGCTGCAGGAGATGTCGCCGCTCGATTAGCGGCTCGATTAGCGGATGATCATGCCGCCGGTTCGGCGTCTCCGGCAAGGGGGAGGTGCACCGAATGCAGCACCGCGTCCGCGCCGCCTTCGGCGGGGTTTTCCGGCCACCCGGGGTAGGGCGGCGGTGTCCCGCCGAAGGCCGGACAGCGCTCCTGATGCGGACACCAGTCGCACAACCGCGACGGGCTGGGACGGAAATCGCCTGTGGGCGCTGCGGATTGGATGGCACGCCAGATCGCCATCAGGGCCTTCTCGAAGCGCAGCAGCTCGTCGTGATCGGGTGAGTAGTCCAACACCTGGCCGTCGGCAAGGTAGATGAGGCGCAGGCGGGCGGGCAGCACCCCGCGTGACCGCAGCAACGCCACCGCATAGAACTTCATCTGGAACATCGCCTTGAACTCGGCCAGAGCACGCGCTTCCGGCGGCGCCTTGCCGGTTTTGTAGTCGACCACCCGCAGCTCGCCGGTGGTGGCGACGTCGATGCGATCGATGAAGCCGCGCAGCAGCGTGCCGTCGGCGAGCTCGACCTCCACGCGCTGTTCGCAGCATTCGGGCTCGAACCGGGTCGGGTCTTCCAGCAGGTAATAGCCGGACAGCAACGCGCGGGCTCCCTCGAGCAGTTCGGTTCGCTGTTCGGGTTCCAGCTCGGCGGCCAGATCGGGCGCGGCCGCAATCACCCGTTCCCAGGCGGGTTCCACCAGCGATCGCGCGGTGTCCGGGACGCGCGACGCGGCGGGCAGGCCGTAGAGCTGCTCGAGCGCCGCGTGCACCACCGAGCCACGTAGCTGCGCCGTCGATGGCGCCTCGGGCAGGCGGTCGATGGCCCGGAAGCGGTACAGCAGCGGGCATTGCTTGAAGTCCGCCGCCCGCGACGGTGACAGAGCCGGGCGGGAAGGCGGCCGGGGGCCATCGTCCGGCGGGCCGGTCATGGGCCCCGGCATGGACTCCGTCATGCCCGCAGCGTAGGACCGCGCGGCGACAACCCCGAGCACCGGCTACGGCGAGTCGGCTGGCAGGCTAGATGCCGTGTCCGCAACCGGCCCGTTTACCGTCGGCGAACGCGTCCAACTCACCGACGCCAAGGGCCGTCACTACACGATGGAACTCACCGAAGGCGGTGAGTTCCACACCCATCGCGGGGCCATCGCCCACGACGACGTGATCGGGCTGGAACAGGGCAGCGTGGTCAAATCCACCAGCGGCGCCGCGTTCCTGGTGCTGCGTCCGCTGCTGGTCGACTATGTGATGTCGATGCCCCGCGGGCCGCAGGTCATTTACCCCAAGGACGCCGCGCAGATCGTGCACGAGGGCGACATCTTTCCCGGCGCCCGCGTCCTGGAGGCCGGCGCCGGATCGGGCGCGCTGACCTGTTCGCTGCTGCGCGCGGTCGGGCCCGACGGGCGGGTGGTCTCCTACGAACAGCGCGCGGATCACGCCGAACACGCCCGCCGCAACGTGTCGGTGTTCTTCGGGTCGGGGTTATTCGGCTCGGAGTTAGGCAGGGTGCCAGACAACTGGCAGCTGATAGTCGGCGATGTCGCGGACTCCGAGCTCCCCGACGCATCCTTCGACAGGGCCGTGCTGGACATGCTCGCGCCCTGGGAGGTGCTCGACTCGGTGTCGCGGCTGACGGTCGCCGGCGGTGTGCTGATCATCTACGTGGCCACCGTCACCCAGCTGTCGCGGGCGGTCGAGGCGCTGCGGGCCCAGCAATGCTGGACCGAACCGCGGGCGTGGGAAACGCTGCAGCGGGGCTGGAACGTGGTCGGGCTGGCCGTTCGGCCGCAGCATTCGATGCGCGGGCACACGGCGTTCTTGATCGCGGCGCGCCGGCTGGCGCCCGGCACAATCGCGCCGGCACCTTTGGGCCGCAAGCGCGAGGGCCGCGACGGCTAACTACAGCTAATCGTCGCCGCGACGCAGCGAGCGCCGCACCGCCAGTAGCTCGAATTCGGGGTGCGCGGCCACCAGGCGTTCGGCCGCGTCGAGGACGTCGACCGCATGAGCGCGGTCACCGGAGACGACGGCCACACCGATGCCTGCTCGCCGATACAGATCCTGGGAACCGATCTCCGCGGCCGACACGGCGAACTTGCGGCGCAACTCGGCCACAACCGGACGGATCACCGATCGCTTTTCCTTGAGCGATCGCACGTCACCCAGCAGCACGTCGAACTCGAGCCAGCCGATCCACATCCCGCGTGTCAGCCCGGCGGAGGTTGATCGGGTGGCGGAGGCGGCGGCTCCGGGGGCGGAGGC
>NZ_MBEM01000198.1:0-687 GCF_001954045.1 Mycobacterium sp. SP-6446
CGGCCCACGTAGTCGAGTTGGCCATCGGCACGCCAGCGCACCAGATCCCCGGTGCGATACATCCGCGTTCCCGGCGCCCCGGGCCCGCCGAAGGGGCAGGCCACAAACCGCGACGCGGTCAACGCCGACCGCCGCCAATACCCGCAGCCCACCCCGGCGCCGGCCACATACAACTCCCCGACCACACCGATCGGCACCGGACGCAGCCACCGATCGAGCACCCACAACGCGGTGCCCGCTACCGGCGAACCGATCGGCGGTGGCCCCCCATCCGGTGTCAGGGGCGCGGTCAAGGTCACGCACATGGTGGTTTCGGTGGGGCCATAGCCGTTGATCACCACCCGACCCGCGCCCACCCAGCGGTTGATCACTTCCGCCGGGCAGAACTCACCGCCGAGCACTAGTGTCAGTGACTGCAACCCCTGCGGGGATAACGCCGCTGCCGCAGAAGGGGTTTGGGTTAACACGCTGACGTGTTGGGCAGCCAGCACATCGTGAAGATCGGGGGCCGAGCGAGTCAGTGAGTCTGGGATCACTACCAGCCGCCCACCATGAAGCAACGGGCCCCAGATCTCCCACACCGAGATGTCGAAGGCAAGCGAATGACACTGCGCCCACACCTGTTTCGACTCGGCCAGCAGATCAGCATCCAAGCACCCCAACAGTTGGGTGATGTTGCGGTGGGTG
>NZ_MBEM01000199.1:0-546 GCF_001954045.1 Mycobacterium sp. SP-6446
TCGATGTGGTCGGCGCCGGAGCGCTCGAAGTAGGGCTCGAGTGTGGTGCGCAGCGCGGGGAACAGGTGCGCGCGATCCAGGCCCGGCCCGGTAGGGGCGTCGTTGACGCTGGCCGAGACCCTCAGTCCGCGTTCGCCCTCCAGGCGGGCGGTCATCTCCACCCGGCCGACCGGCTCACCGTTGCGCAAGATCTCACCGTGGAAGTTGATCTTGTCAGCGCCCCCGATGTAGCTGGGATGCCACACGCCGCGGTACTTGATGACGTGCTGCTCATCGAGGCGCCCGGACAGATCGTGGGCGATCTGGCTCACCTGCTGTTGCACCGTGCCGATCGGGTCGGTGCGGGCGCGCAGGAACACCTCACCCAGCGTGGCGGGATGGGCGGGGTCCACCGCGCGGTCGTCGATCGGCTGCAGCCGATACCACTCACGCGAACCCTCCACGGGCTCACCCGCGGCAGGGGTGTCGCCGACGCCCAACGGGTGGTCGCTGGTGGCCAAAAAGGGGCTGTCGATGTGGTCGGCGCCGGAGCGCTCGAAGTAGGGC
>NZ_MBEM01000200.1:0-773 GCF_001954045.1 Mycobacterium sp. SP-6446
AAAGCCCACCAACTCATCGAGCGCCGGATCACCCCGACCGGCCACCGCGAAGCCCACGGCCACATCAGAACTGGCGCCGATCTTCGACAACAACATCGCCAACCCGGCCTGCACCACCATGAAACTCGACGCGTTATGCTCACGGGCCAGCCGAGCAACCTTGCGCTGCAATCCCGCCGACCACTCGACGGCCACACTGGCCCCACGCTGATCAGCCACCAATGGATAAGGCCGATCAGTCGGCAACTCCAAACGCTCAGGCATCCCGGCCAGCGCCTGCTCCCAAAACTTCAACTCCAGAGCAATGGCACTGCGCGGATCAGACTCCTCCCCCAGCCACTCCTGTTGCCACAGCGTGTAATCGGCATACTGCACCGCCAACGGCGTCCACCCCGGCGCCCGACCGGCGCACCGGCTGGTATAGGCCACACTCAAATCAGCGGTCAGCGGCCTTAGCGACCAGCCATCCGCGGCGATATGGTGCATCACAATCACCAGCATGTGCTCGTCGTCGACGAAGCGAAAAAGCCTTGCCCGCAGCGGGATCTCGGTGGCCAGATCAAAGGTATGGCGTGCCGCGGCGTCGATGACCTCACCCAGCCGGGCTGGTGACCAGCTGCTGGCATCAACAACGTCCCACCCAAAATCGGCCTGCTCAACAGGAATAACCACCTGTCGGGGTGTTCCCTCGACCGCGGGGAACACAGTGCGCAGGCTTTCATGACGGCCCACCACATCGGCCAGCGCCGCAGCCAACGCATCAACATCGAGCG
>NZ_MBEM01000201.1:0-1282 GCF_001954045.1 Mycobacterium sp. SP-6446
AGCAAATAGGTGTCCATGATCCAGCCGTGCCGCGCCCGGGCTTCGGCTCGCAGCTCGGCGATGCGCGCCCCGACTTCACCGACGGTGCCGGCGATCAGCAGTTCGTCCCCTGTGCCGAGGTAGGCGCCCCACCAGATGGCGGTGTCAGGCGGGCATTGGAGAAACGAGCACTCGGCGTCGAGCATCACCACCGCCGCGCCGGACAAACCGTGGGTGCGCAGCTGCCTGCCGGTGGTGATCAGAACCGGTTCGCCGACGTCGTTGAGCGGGATGCGGTGCCGGGCCGTCAGCGCCTGCACCGCGGTGATTCCCGGAATGACGTCGAAGGTGAAGTCCACCTCGGCCGCGACCGCGCCGAGGATGCGCAGCGTGCTGTCATACAGCGACGGATCCCCCCAGGCCAGGAAGGCCCCTACACCGTCGGGCCCCAGCTCGGTGCGGATGGCCGTCGCCCAGATCCGGGTGCGTGCCGCGTGCCATTCGGATACCGCGTCCCGGTAGTCGGTATCGGTCGACCGTTTCGGATCGGCCAGCTCGACGAAGCGATAGCCCGGCTTGCGGATGAACCGGGCGCAGATCTGCCGCCGCAGCGCAACCAGGTCGCTTTTCGCTTCGCCCTTGTCCATCGCGAAGAACACCTGGGTGTCGTTGAGCGCCTCGATCGCCTGAATGGTCAGGTAGTCCGGGTTTCCGGCGCCGATGCCGATCACGTGAAGATGCCGACCCACGACGCCAGTCAACCGAATCGAAACCCGAAGGGCCTAGTCGAGACCTCGAGTACCCGGTACCATGGGTACCGTCTGAAAACCCAACGAAGGGATCAGCATGACCTCAGCGGTGAAGCCGGCCGGGCCAAGTCGTGAAGAGTTCTCCGATCGTCTGCTGAAGGGCTCCGTCAAAAAGTCCTACGAGCCCGTCGTCGACATCGACTGGGACGCCCCGCTGGACCCCGACAAGTTCTATCTGCCGCCCCGGCTGGTGTCGCTGTACGGCACGCCGATGTGGGACGAGATGACCCGCGAACAACAAATCGAGCTGTCCCGCCAGGAACTGGTCAACACGCTGTCGGCCGGGATCTGGTTCGAGAACATGCTCAACCAGGCGCTGCTGCGCACCATCCTGCACGAGGACCCGACCAGCCGGTCCACGCACTACAAGCTGACCGAGCTGGGCGACGAGACCCGCCACATGGTCATGTTCGGCAAGGCCATCGAACGCATCGGCGCGAGGCCGGTACGCCCGCGATGGGTGCACCGGATCGTCATCAACGCATTGCCGCTGG
>NZ_MBEM01000202.1:0-14812 GCF_001954045.1 Mycobacterium sp. SP-6446
AACGAATATGAGACGTATATTCTCTCTGTGATCGCGCAATGCGTGAAGGCAGAGATGCTGGCCGCCAGCTCATGGCGGGTCGCCGTGAACGCCGGAGCCGATTCGACGGATCGGCTCATGAGGCACTTGCGGTCGCTCGAGGAGACGCGCAGCGCTCTGCTGGAACGCATGCCGGCCAGCTTGAGTGCGCGGTTTGATCGGGCATGCGCGCAGTCGCCGTTGCCGGAGCCGATCATCGCGGCATTGCTCGGTGTCGGCAGCGACGAGATGTGGGACATCCGCAACCGCGGGGTCATCCCGGCAGGCGCACTCCCCCGCGTTCGAGCTTTCGCCGACGCGGTCGAGCCGACCAACCAGGGCGCGACCGACCAGGACACGGGTGAGGGGGAATCGTGATCGGAAGTGACATCGAGGCATTGACTCGTGCACACCAAATGTTTGCCGGCGGCACTCGGCGCGCGACGCTGGACGCCGGCATCGGCGATTACCGTAGATTGCTGTTGCGCAGTGCCGAGCTGAATAGTGGTGTGGCCCAAGCTGATTACCAGGTTTTAGCCGATCGCAGCAGGGAAGCATTGCTGTCGGCGGGGCGCACGGATGCCGCGGCGTCAGGCGTCATCGCGAATGCCCACCAGGACCGGGCACAGGCCCGCGAGCTGACCAAGAGTGTTCTCGACGAAGCCCGCGCCGACGCCGCGACCACCCCTATGACCCCGATGGCCCAGCGTGAGGCGATGCGGCGTCGTGCCGCGCGCCTGCGTGCGCAACGGGCGCACATCCTGTCGGCTCGCTTGCGCGCGCGACGGCATTCGCTTGCACTGCGGGCGCTGCGATACCGAATGCTCCACCACCGCGGTCCCGGGTTGGCCGGCCTGCGGCTGCCGTCGCCAAGCGGTCGTGCCGGAATCGCGGTGCGCGCCGCCTTGTCGCGACTGGGTCGGCCCTATGTCTGGGGCGCGACGGGCCCCAACCAGTTCGACTGCTCGGGCTTGGTCCAATGGGCGTACGCGCAGGCGGGGATTCACCTGGACCGCACTACGTACGAGCAGATCAACGACGGTATCCCCGTGCCCCGATCGCAGGTCCGGCCGGGTGACCTCGTCTTCCCCCATGCCGGACACGTACAACTGGCCATCGGCAACAACCTGGTTGTCGAGGCGCCCTACTCGGGTGCCTCGGTACGGATCAGCCCATTGGGCAGTAACGTTCAGATCCGCCGACCGATATGAGAAGCAGGACCACCCAGGTCGCCTGGGCAGATGAATAGGTTGAACCCATGTCGGAACCATCCGGGCCTTCGGTAGCCGCCATTCAGGCACGTCAGGCTGCACTGGCCGACCAACACGGCACGGTCGCTGAGGCCGACCGCGTGCTCACGGAAGTCCTTGCCAGCGCCCATGCAGCGATCCAGGAGAGCCTGCGGCGGCTTGACGCGATCGCCGACGAAATCGAACGCGCCGCCCCGGACCAGGACCACCTCGCCGTCGATACCCCGATGGGCGCCCGCGAGTTTCAGCGGTTCCTGGTCGCCAAGCAACGCGAAATCGTGGCGATCGTGGCAGACGCGCACGAGCTGGATCGCGCGAAAACTGCTGTCTTGGAAGGATTACGGGCGCAGTACGCCAGCTCTGCGGGCTAGCCCGATTCGCGCGATCCGTTCATCCACAGGCCCGCCGTGGTGAATTGTCGGCGACTTCGCGCCTGAGTACTGTCACCCGGCATGGAGGGGACGCGACACCGCCCGCACTGGGGCGCAGCGCTGTTCGCCTAGACGATGTCGACATATGACGAACTACTCGCCACGGTCAAACGTGTGCGCGACCGCACCGGCGATCCCAACGCCTGGCAGACCGGATTGACGCGAACCGAGTTGACTGCCGTGGTCACGCCAACCACACGATCGGAACAACTCGACGCGATCCTGTTCAAGATCCGACAGCAACACCCCGACCTGTTCGATGCGAGGACGCTGCCGGGTTCGCCGCCGGCGCCGTCGGACCGACAGCAGGGTGCCGCCGCCGAAGCCATCGCGGACGCCGAAGCCGCTCTAGCACACCAGAATTCGGCAAGCTCGCAGCTAGACTTGCAGGTGGTTTCGGCCATCATGAATGCGCACCTGATGACCGTCGAGGGCAGGGACGCGCTGACCAAATTGCAGCACGAGACCGAAGCGGCGGTGCAGACGCGATCGGATCTTGACACCCCGGCGGGCGCGCGTGATTTTCAGCGGTTTCTCATCGGCAAGCTCAGAGACATTCGGTCCGTGGTCGCGAATGCAAGTCTCGATGACACGTCGAAGTCAGCCTTGATGGCCGCGTGGACATCGTTGTACGACGCTTCCAAGGGTGGGCCGAGCAACCCCGGCGAGAGCCGGCCGGTGCCGGGCGCCCCCACGAGTGCACCCGTGCGCGGCGCTACCCAACAGTCCGCCGATGTTGCGGGCTGGGATCCACTATTGGATTCGTTGTTGGCTGACGATCCCGGTTCGCTGGGCGGGGATTCATCGGACCCGTATTCGACACCGGGCTCCACCGTGCCCGCGGCGCTGTCGGCGCCGGTTCCGCCGAGCATTCCCAACTTTGGCGCGGGTTCGCTGCCCGGCACGCCTGGCTCGCTGGCCGGTTGGAGTGGCCCGGGTGGGTTACCGCTTGTCGGGTCGCAGGAGCCGAGCGATCCGGGGCCGCGCGGTCTGGACGACAGCGGGTTGCTGGCGTCGGAAGAGTCCGACCCGACCGATCGCGACTCCGGCGAGGAGGCCGATACCCATAAGGACGGCGCGTCAACGGATGAACGCGATCCGCAGACCGCGGGTCCGACAACGGTCACTTTGCCCAATGGCGAGACGGTGACGGCGGCCAGCCCGCAGCTGGCCGCGGCGATCAAGGCCGCGGTTGGCGGAGCACCGATTGCGGATGCATTCCACCAGCAAGGAATTACCATTCCCCCACCGGGAACGGCGGTAACCAACCCGATCGAGCCGCTGCAGCTCGCACCGGGTGATATCGGGATGTTCACCGATCGCCACGCGCTTGCCCTGGGCCACGATAAAGCCCTTCTCGACGGGCAGATTCAGCACATCGCCTCCGTAAGCGGGCCGAGCTTTCTAGGCTGGGAGCATCCGCCGGTGGCGGCCGCGACCGCGCCGGCTACGACCGACACACCGGCACCCACCCGCCCGGCGGGGACGGCGACTACCTGACAATAGTGATCTCGCCGCTCTCACCGGCGGCGCATGAAGAGGAGACAGCGGATGGCAGATCGAATCCATGTGGTGCCCGCACATTTGCGCGATGCCGCCGCGCATCATCAGGACACCTCCGAGTACTTGCGCACCGTTCCGTCATCGCACCCCGCAATCCAGGAGAGCCTGGACTCGCTGGGGCCCATCTTCAGCGAAATGCGCGACGCCGGACGCGAGCTGCTCGAGCTAAGGCGCCAGTGCTACGAGCAACAGGCCAACGATCACGCCGACATGGCGCACAAACTGAATACCTCGGCGGCGGTCTGGGACCAGCACGAGGAAGATGCGGCCGGAAAGCTCGGCGGCATAGTCGACGGCGGTCGATGACCGACGCCAATCCCGCTTTCGACACGGTTCACCCCAGCGGACACATCCTTGTCCGCTCTTGCCGCGGCGGATATATGCACAGCGTCGCGTTGAGCGAAGAGGCAATGGATACCGACGCCCAAACCCTGGCAAAGGGCATTCTTTTGACCGCGGATGTGTCGTGTTTGAAAGCGTTGCTGGAAGTTCGCGACGAAATCGTGGCCGCCGGGCACACGCCGTCGACGGCCGTGCCTACCCCGCACGATCTCGATGCGGCGATTGAGAAACTGTTGGCGCACAAGCTGCGCCGGCGAGATGACGCGGGTTAGGCCGACAGCTAGATGACCCAGGTCTTGGCGATGTCGGGATCGGGAGCGATGTCGGTCGGCGGCTCGATGGGGTTGGCGCCGAACAACTCTCGCGCGCGGCTCAGCAGAGCGCGGACTTCGTCGAGTTGCTGCTGCAGCGCAGAATCAGCCATGCCCTCACGGTACTCAGGCCCTCGGATCTGCACAATTCACCTTCCGAATAAACGATCTGCCGAATGCCGGTAGGCTTAGCCCGTGGCCATCTTCGGTCGGATAGCGGCGCGTCAGCGCCTCCGGAGAGCTACCCGGGAATCATTGGAGATTCCGGCCTTCAGCTCTCAGATCGACTGCACCCCTTGGGTGACAGGCGGGCTTTGGCCTGCCGAACTGTCGACGATTACCGGCGAAACAGCCGCGCTCGCAGACTATCTCAGGGCTGACCTGCAGCGGATTACCCGTACTGCGAACGACGAGCTCAAGGTCATCAAGCGGGCCGACATGACCGATTCCGCACGGGAGGCGGAAGAGGCCCGCGTCATCGACGAAGCTCGTGCCCACGCCCAGCGCCGAGTCGAATCGACGCTTCGTCATGTGCGCGCGATGCGCGCCGAGATGCTCGCGGGCCACCGGCGCCCGCAGGTCAGACAACGTGTGACCAGGAGGGACATCCACGAGACGCAAGTCATACCCGCAGTTAGGGATGTGGAGCCCGCCGTTGCCGCACCCTCGGATGCCGCACCGGCGCCGGCGGAGCCAGCCGAGGGCGACCGCCACGAGGCGCCCACAGCTCCCCCGGTAGCGGCTGCTCCGCCAGCCGATGATCGCGACGAACCCCAGGTTTCGGCGGCTCGGCATCGGGCGCCCGACGATGACGACGCCGTCACGACCGTTGTTGCGCCGGAGTCGACGACCGAAGAGGCTCCGGACGTGACGGCGGCCGAACAGGCTACGGAAACCGAAGCCGCGGAGGCTGAAGCCGCGGGGAGCGCCGAGGCCGAGAAGACCGAAGAAGCCGCCGAGGCGGCCGAGGCCGAGGTGGCGGTGGAACGCGAGGACGCCGCCCAGGTCATGGAGGCCATCGCGCCCGAGGCCCGCGAGGCGGAGACCGCAGAGCTGCAGATCGTGGAGCCAGAGTCGGTGGAGCCGGACGTCGCGTCTTTGGCGGAAGAGTTAGAAGCGCCACGCGAAGCGGAGCCTGTGCAGGCTGAGACCGCAAAGCTGCCGATCGCGGAGCCCGAGCCCGTGGAGGCACAGACCGCGGAGCTGCCGATCGTGGAGCTCGAGCCCGCCGAGGCAGAGCCCGCGGAGCCAGAGCCCGCGGAGCCGGAGCCGCCGGAGGCGGTGGAGGCCCCTGCAACGGTCGAGACCCCGGAGGCGCCGGAACCCCCGCAGGCCCCGGCGGCCATTGAGGCCCCCGCTGTGGCCGAATCCGACGACGAACGATTGCAGCGGCTCCTCGCGTTCGTTGTCCACCAAGAACCACAGTTGAACTGGGCGGTCGGCGATCTCGCGGACGGGACGACGCTATTGGTCACCGACCTTGCGCACGGGTGGATCCCGTCGGGCATCACGCTTCCGGCAGGCGTTAGGTTGTTGGAGCCCCGGCGTCGCCGCGGCAAAGTCTCCGCGCTGCTCGACGAGGCGACGCGAATGGCGACCTACGCCCCCGGCGATTTCATAGGCCGCCCGGACGACGTCGCCGCGACGGAATCCTCGGTGCAGCCCCGCGAGCTGCCGCCGGTCGACGATCTGGGATGGGAACTGGGTCGGGCTACGCATTGGCGCGACGGGTTGCCGCGGTTGGTGCACACGTTGGCCAAGGCCGCCGCGGCGGGTACCGGCGTCGTAGAAGAAGAAGTCGACCTGCTGCGCGTGCACCTCGACACCGCCCGCTACCAGCTCCTGGGCCAGTATCCGGATATCCCACCCGCGCTGTTACTCAACTGTTTGTTGTTGGCCGCGACCGAAAGCCTCGTCGCGCGGGACGCGGTATCGGCGAACTATCACTTCGCCTGGTTTCAGAAGCTCGACGCGCCGCCGGCGAGTCAGTGGACAACCAAGCCGTGAAGGTCCGGCCGCGTCGTGGCCGCCCCCAAATCATGAATTGACGCTGGTTGGAGGGGTCGACGATACTGTCAACGTGTCGGGATCGGGCAGTCGCGCGAATCTGAGCGACAAGGATCTCGTCGAATCGGTTTTGCGGGACCTGAGCGAGGCTGCCGACAAGTGGGAAGCGCTTGTCGCGCAGGCCGAGACAGTCACGTACAGCGTGGACTTGGGCGATATCCGCGCCGTTGCAAACTCCGACGGCAGATTGCTCGAGTTGACTCTGCATCCGGGCGTGATGACCGGCTACGCCCACGGAGAATTGGCCGACAGGTTGAACCTCGCGATCGCGGCCCTCCGCGAAGAGGCCGAAACCGAGAACCGGGAAAGGTATGGGGGCCAGTTGCAGTGATGTCGGTGTCGATGCAGCAGATCCGCATCGACCGCCGAAAGGAGAATGACCGTGCCACTCAATCTGTCCAATCGGGACCAGAATTCGGGGCACCTTTTTTACAACCGGCGATTGCGTGCCGCGATCACCAGGTTCTCAGTGCGGATGAAGCACGACGATCGCAAACAGCAAGCGGCGGTGGCGCTGTCGATCGTGCTCGTCCTCATCGGCCTCGGCTGGATGGCGCTCCTCCACGTCATGAAGCCCGCGGGTTTGGTCGGCCAGTCCGCCATCATCGGTGACCGTGACACCGGCGCGGTCTACGCGAAGATCAACGGACGCCTCTACCCCGCGCTCAACCTGACCTCCGCGCGGCTCGCGATCGGCAACGCGAGCGCGCCCACCTGGGTCAAGGCGAGCGAGATCGCGAAGTACCCGACGGGCCCCATCATCGGGATTCCCGGTGCGCCGGACAGCCTGCCCATCACGGCGAGTGCCGTATCGGCATGGTCGGTGTGCGACACCGCCGCTACGCGAGGCAGCGGAACCGCTCCGGTGGTGACCTCCATCGCCGGCCAGCTCTCGCCGTTCGGCCGGTCGACGGCCATGGGCCCGACGCAGGCCATCCTCGCGACCCACAAGGGCGCGACCTATGTGATCTGGAAAGGCCAGCGATCCCGCATCGACCCGACCGACCGATCGGTGACGTTCAACCTCGGCCTTGACCCCGGCGTGACGTATCCGATCGAAATCTCGAATGCACTTTTCGATGCGATGCCCTCGACGGAACCTCTGGTGTTGCCCGCGATTCCGGGCCAAGGCACACCGTCTCGGTGGCTACCGGGCTCCCCAGTGGGCAGCGTGCTGGAAACCCGCGACGCCAGCGGCACCGTCAACGGTTTCTATGTGCTGTTGCCGGCCGGCGTCCAAAAGATCACCAGTTTCGTCGCGGACTTGTTGCGCACCGCCAATTCGGAGGGTTCGACGACACCGATCCTGATCGGGCCGGACAAGCTGATCCAGATCCCGGTGGTCGACGTGCTCGACGTCGACTACTACCCGTCGGGAAAGATGGAATTCATTGACACCTCGGCCAACCCGGTGACGTGCGTCGGATGGGAGAAGCAGCCGGGCGACCCGCAGGCCAGGATCACCGTCTTCAGCGGGCGGGGATTGCCGGTCTCGATCGCCATGGACGATCGCATCGTCCATCTGGTCCGCGACGACCGCGACCCCAATTCACCTGAGGCACAACAGACATTGATGCTGCCGGGTGCGGCAAACTTCGTCACGACGACAAGCGGCGTCAGCACCTCCGACAGCCGGGAAAGCCTGTACTGGCTTTCACCGCAAGGTGTTCGGTATGGGATCCAATCGGATCAGCGCACACTGAAGGCACTGGGGATGGATCCACGCCTGGCCGTCCAAGCGCCCTGGCCGATAGTGCGTACATTCGCGCCCGGGCCGGCGATCAGTCGCGATGCCGCGCTGGTGTCCCGCGACGCGGTGTCCGGAGGCGGAGCCGTGGCGCCCATTCCCGATTCCAACGATCAGGCAAGCGGGGGTTAAGCAATGTCCAAACGAGGTTTCGTTAGGGGCAGGCGCAAGCCGCCACCGAGCGTTCCGCCCGTCCGGGTGGCCGTCGCCGCGCCGCTGGCGCTGCCCGAGCGGGAGCCGCGCAACATCCTGCTGATGATCGCGCTACCCGCGCTGCTGGTTGGGATCGTCGGCACGTTGGTGGTGATGTACGCCTCGGGGATTCGATCGTTGCAGTCGGGGTTCTTCCCGATGATCGGTCTCGTCGGCTTCGGGACCCTGATGTTCAGCGGGCGCTTCGGCCGAGGTCGCCGAATCAGTTGGGGGGAGCAGGAAAAGGCACGCCGCAGCTATCTACGCCAACTGGACGAAGACCGCGAGGAAGTCCAGCGCGCCGCTCAGGAACAGCGGCGCAGCCAGCTTTTCGTGCACGGTGATCCACAGAAACTGGACACCGTCATCGGCGGTCCGCGGATGTGGGAACGGCGCGTGGCCGACGCGGATTTCCTCGACGTCCGCCTGGGCATCGGCGTGCAGCAAGCCAGCGAATCGGCGGTGTCACTGCAGTGGCCTGACGTGCCCGTCGGGGAAGAGCTCGAACCGGTAACCGGCGGCGCGCTAAGGGATTTCATCCTCGAACAGAGCAAAATTCGCGGAATCGGCAAGGTGCTGAGCCTGCGGGCGAAACCCGGATTCAGCTTCATCGGCGACGACCCGGGCGAATTGCATAGTTTCGCGCGCGCGATCCTGTGCTCCCTGGCCGTCTACCACGGCCCCAACGATCTGAAGCTGATGGTGGTCACCCGTCATCCCGAGCTGTGGTCGTGGATCGTGTGGCTCCCGCACAACCAGCACGACGAGATGTTCGACGCGTGCGGACTGCGCCGGTTGGTGTTCGCGTCACCGACCGAACTGGAAGAGGCACTCGACTCCGAACTGCACCGCAAGGGCCGCGGACCGTGGGCGCCACCGGTGGGAACCAGCCCCACGTCAATGCCGTCGCCGATGGAGTCGGCCCCTGGGCTGGCGCTAGGCCCGCACTGGGTGATCGTCGACGACAACGTCGGCACGCCCGAGCAATGGGAGGGCGTGACCGGACAGAAGGGCATGGCCGGCATCACCGTGTTGCGGCTGGCGACGCGGCCGGGCGTCGGCGTCGGGTTCACCGACGACAGCGAGCGTTTCGGCCTGCACGAGGGCAGGCTCACGCACCGCGGCACCTTCTATGCGGTCGCGGATATGCTCGCCGAGAGCACCGCCAATCGATACGCGCGAGCGCTCGCCCGCTGGTCTCCGATGACCGCCGGGGAATTGTCGGAGACCGACAGCCAGGGCGGCGAATTGCTGCGGGCGCTGGGCATCAGCGATCCGCGCGAGTTGGACGTCGACAGGCTTTGGGCCGAAAGCCGCGGCCGCGGCGACCACAAGTGGGCGATGGTGCCCGTCGGCGTCAAGCAGGGCGGCGAGCTGCAATACATCATCCTGCGTGCCAAAGACTTTGGTGGCTTCGGGTTTCACTCCGTCGTGATCGGAACGTCGGGCTCGGGCAAGTCGGAGTACTTCCTGTCCCTGTGCAGCGGGATCGCGCTGACACATTCGCCGGAAACGTTCATCGTGATCTTCGTCGACATGAAGTTCGAGTCGGCGGCCCAGGACCTACAGGGCTTTCCACACGTGGCGGGTTCGTTGTCCAACCTCGGCAAGGATGACCGTCATCTGGCTGAGCGCATGCGCAAGGCGATCAACGGCGAAATCGCCAGGCGTTACCGCCTTTTCAAGGAAGCCGGCGCGCGTGACGCCAACGAGTACGAGGAGATGCGCCTCGCCGGCCGCGACCTGGAGCCGGTCCCGATCCTGTTGGTGATCATCGACGAATACCTCGAGTTGTTCATTCATCATCCCGAGTGGATTGATCTGGTCATCCACATCGGCCAGGAGGGTCGCGGCTGTAACGTCTTCTTCACTCTCGGCGGCCAGCGATTGGATCTGTCGTCGCTCAGTAAAGCCAAGAGCAACATCGCCTTCCGCGTAGCGCTGCGCGCCGAAACCGCGGAAGATTCCCGTGACGTGATCGGTAGCGATGCGGCGCTGCATCTTCCGTCGAAAGAGAACGGGTACGCCCTACTCAAGGTGGGGCCCCGCGACCTGGAGCAGTTCCGGTGCTTCTACGTGTCGGCACCGTTCGTGGTGCCCAAGCGCGTGGTCAACGTGAATAAGACTGTGGACGTTAGCTTTTCCCAACCCCGCGCCCTTACCTGGGCATACCAGCCTCTCAGCGAAGCGGACAGCGCAGCCTTAGCCGTCGCCGACGAGCCCGAGGAGCCCGACGAGTTCCTCTTTCACCCCGACGGATTCCGCAAAAAGAAGCTCGTCGACGTCATCCGGGAGTCGCTGACCTCCCATCCCGCACGTCCCCCGCACCAAATCTGGCTTCCGCCTTTGGAAATCAGCGAGCCGATCGATGCGCTCGTGGCGCGCTGGCGCGGTAAGCCATGGCACGTCGACTACGGCGAGAACACCGGACTTGTCTTCCCGGTCGGCATTGTGGACATTCCCGAAGAGCACGATCAGAGGGTCCACGTCATCGACGCCGAGATGGACAACGTCATGGTGGTCGCGACAGCTCAGCGCGGCAAGTCCACCACGCTGATGACTTTGATGGCCTCGGCGGCGCTGATGTATCGGCCCGAACGGGTCACGTTCTTCGGCATCGGGGCGTCGCTTTACCCGGTCGAAGACCTGCCGCACGTGGCGTCGGTCGTCAGCCAAACGGACACCGAGGGCGTGTCGCGGACCATCGCCTCGATCGAGGGATTGATCCTGGGCCGCGAGGCGTCGTTCAAGCAGTACCAAATCGACATCTCCGAATTTCGGGAACGGCGATTCGGCACCGATGCGGCGGGAGCCGGCACCGATCCCGACGACAAGTTCGGCGATGTGTTCCTTGTCGTCGACAACTTCAGCGACCTCTACGAGAAGGATCCCTCGATCGGAGACCGCCTCATTGGGATCGCGCGCCAGGGCTTGTCCTACGGCGTCCACGTCATGACTAGCGCCACGGCGTGGTTGGTGGGCCAAAAGCAGGGCCTGGTCAACGTGTCGAACGCGCGCATCCAGCTCCGGTTGAGCAACCCGGACGAGACGCAGATGGGTGAGGGCTTCGAGCGCAGAAAGGCCGCTCGCAACACGCTGGACCGGCCGGGCTTCGGCGTCACCCGGCAGGGCCACGAGCTGCTCGTCGGGATGCCGGAGCTCACGTCGGCCACCGGCGAACGAATTGCGACGCGTTCGATGGGCGCGGTCATTGCCGAAGTGACCGGTGCGGGCAGGCTGGAGAGGTTGGCGCGACTTCCCGAGCGGGTTGAGCTCGGCCAGATTCTCGGCGCGTTCGCGGCTACCGCCGAGGCGGCCGACCCGCTCAACGTCCCCTTTGCGATTGGCGAAAGCGCTTTGCAGCCAGTGGTTTTGCCGGCGCGAACGGTGCCGAACATGCTCGTCTTGGGCCGGCAGCTGTGCGGGAAGACCACCACGTTGGCGGCGTTCGGCCAGGCGATCATGAGCCGGTTCGATCCCGAGCAGGCACAGATCACCATCATCGATCCCAAGACGTCGCTCATCGGCAAGATCCGCGGCCCGCACGTGCGCGCCTATGCCTACACGGCTGAGGACGTCGACGAGGTGATAGAGGGGTTGGCCGCGATCATGCGCGATCGCCTGCCCCCGTCGGGTCTGAGCCAGGAGGAGTTGCTCAGCCGCAGCACGTGGGAGGGTCCGCACCACTTCGTCCTGATCGACGACGAGCAGGAGCTGCGGCCGCACGGAATCATCGGAAAGAACGCGGCGACGGCGCCCTTGTGGGGATTGATCGAGCGCAGCCGGGAGATCGGGCTGCACGTGATCGCCTCGCGCCTGCCAGGCAACTGGGCCGGGATCTCGGTGACCAATCCGTTCCTGCAGAAGCTGACCAGTTCGCGGGCACCCACCTTGTTCATGGACAACGACCCGGCGGCGGTCAAAGTGTTCGGCCGGGTCAGCGCCCAGCAACTTCCCCCCGGGCGTGGCCTGCTGGTCACGACCGACGGGGCGATGGAAGGGGTGCTGGTAGGAGTCCCGGAATAGCGTGATCCGAACGGGGCGGTCGGTCGCTCCAGTAAATGCCGTGGCGAGGGTGAGTCGACACCCACCTGCGACCAACTTAGAATCAGGCAATTCCGCCGATTTCTCAGCGGACACAACTTACCTGGTGGGAAGCTCGAACGTAGGGGGTATGACCCCGACGGGTGAACCGGGCAATGAGAGCACGGAGGCAAAAAAATGAGTGGACTGTATGAAATGGTTCCGGGTGCCGTTAACTTGTCGTCGGCGGCGGAGGCCGGCATCAGCGAGGAGATGGCTGCCACGACGGCTGCCGGCGCTGCCGCGCTCACCGGGGTGACGCCGATGGCCCCGGATGCCGATTCCGCGGAGTTCGCGGCGGCGCTGAACGCCGCCGGCGCGGCCTACCTGACCACCGCGGGCGAGCATGTCGCGCAGCGGGCCGGCTTCTCAGGCGCGCAAGGCCTGGCTGGCGCCGTCGGCCCCGCGGTTGACGCGATCGACGCCCTACAGCTCTAAACAGCCAATATGGCCGACCCCAGGTTCAACGGCCCTCCTGAGCTGGTGGCGCTGATCTTCGAGGCGGGCAACCCGGCATCGGTGGTCGCCAACAACGCGGTCTGGCTCACCGAGACCACGAACAAGGAACTCGCCGCCGGCCTTTCGACGGTCAACGCGATGGCCACGGCCGCGAGCTGGCAGGGTGTCGGCGCCCTTGCCTCGTTGGTGACGAACACCGGGCTCAACGCCGGATTGCACACACTCGTGGGCTGGACGGCGCACAAGATCGGCATTACGCAGTCCGCCGTGGAGGCCTTTACGATCGCGCGGTCGACGGTAATCCCGTCGGTGATACCTATAACCAACCGCAGGGAAACAGAGGCGTTGATCGCCACGAACTTTTTCGGTCAAAACACTCCGGGAATCCTCGAACGAATCGCGGAGTATCACGGGCATCACTGGCCGCACAATTCGAGTGTGGGCTGGGCTTACTCCGCTGCGCTGAGCGTGTTGACCGCCGCATTGGCCGTGCCGCCGCCCGTCGCGCCAATGGGGGCGTCCCCGGCCGCCCCGGCGGCGGCGGCTGAGTCGGTCGCCCAAGCGGCGGCGCAGACCGGTATGAACGGCGCTGTACAGGCAGCGAATCAGACCGGCCAGACTGCGGGGCAGGCGGGCTCGGCGCCTGCCGAGGCGGGCAGCTCGATGAGTTCGCTGATGCAGCAGCCCATGTCGATGGTGTCCGGGTTGATGCAACCGCTGCAGGATGCGTTCAAGGCCCCGATGGAGGCGGTTCAGAGCTTCGGCAGCATGCCGCAAGGGCTCATGTCTTCAATGACGGGGATGTTCTCGGCGGCCGGGGCGCCCAATGCGGCTTCGGCCGGTGCGCTTGCGGAACCCGTGCTGGCGGGTGCCGGAGGTGCGGGCGGAGCCGGTGCCGCTGGCGTTGGCGGCGTCGGCGGTGGAGTCGGCGGGTTCCCTGGTACCGCACTTACCAGCTACACGCGGCCCACCAGCAGTTTCGAGCCGGAGACCGGCGGCAGGCCGACCAGCCTGCGGGCGGGCGTGCTCAACGCCGCCGAGGTGCGCGGTCCCACCGCCTCAACCGGGATGGGCGGTAGCGCGATGCCGATGTCGCCTGCGGGCATGCTGGCCCGTGGCGCCGGAGGCGAGTCTGACAAGGACGCCGCCGTGACGCGAGCCCGCGTCGTGGTCGGCGGCGATCCGAGCGATCCGCAGGACGCGTAAGTCGCTAGCCGCTCAGCGACCGGGACCCGGTGGGCATCAACCCGGACCTCCGCGCACAAAGACAGGTGGGTCCTTGCTGACATCCCAGATGGAATCGAAGATGTTTTTGGTGTCGTCAGGATTTTGAGAAGTCCAGAACCCTGTTCCGGTCACGTGAACCTGCATGGTCAACGGGTCGAAGTTGTAGGCCATGTTGGTAAAGCGACCAGGTGTCGGAGATATCTGCTTAGCGGGCATGGGGCTCCAGCCGAGTTGATGCGGGCAGCTCGGATCCGGAGGATCACCGGCATAGCAACGCCGGACCCGGGCCTCTATCGCGGCATTCAGGCTTTGCCGACCCGCGTCATTAAGGGCGGCAGTGAGCCGTACCGTGGGAGCGGGCGCGTCAGCCGCCAGTGCGTCAAGGAGTACTGGTAGTGGCGGTGAGGTGATATCCACGAGCCGGTTGGTCGACGAAAACTGAAGCATTCCAGGAAAAACGATGATCGGGTTTACACCGTTGGTTGGAACACCCCAGACCGCAACAGCTTTCAACGACTCGTTTTGTGCACCCGCGGGGCCGAGCGGCACAGCGACGGTTGCACTATCGAGGCGCCATTGGCCCGCTCTCTTGCGCAACCAAACGCTCGCTTGCGACAAAGCATCGCCGAATTGCGCTGCGATGATTACCCGTTGGGCGTCGGGAGTTGTCGCGCGGTCGGTGTCCGGGCTGTCCGCCATCATGCCGGTAATCGGTGCCCCGGCGATCTCGTGCTGCAAAACCGCATCCGTGAGGAATTGCGTAGAGCTTGGCTGGGGTGCGGCTGACGCTAGTACCGCCGACGCATGGCCTTGTGCCAGCGCCTCTAAGTAGTGCTGTGCCGCCAGGCGGGCGCCTCGGCGCGCATCTTCTGCGACTTGACCACTGTCGGCGGAGTTGATCTTGGGGAACACGATCGCTGCCATTCCACCAATAACCAGTACCGCACAAACGCTTAACGCGGCAAGGAGCCGTCTACTCCGCAGTCGGGTATGGCGTAGCACGTGCGCGGCGGGTGACCTCTGTGCGGCCGGAGAACCAACTCGCGCTGGCAGTGTTAGCTCGGCGTTCGTTGCTCGAATGCCCGTGTGACCGCCGAGGCTTTGACCTAAGGCGTCGGCGAA
>NZ_MBEM01000203.1:0-8611 GCF_001954045.1 Mycobacterium sp. SP-6446
TTCGACGAGACGGACCTCGATGCCGCGGTCGTCAGGTTCGAACAGCTAAGCCGAACGGCGCGACGCCTGGAGAACGCGGCGAGCCAAATAACCAAGCGATTCTTTGCGTACTTCGGCGCGCGTGACTGGAACGCGATGGCGACAATACTGGCTGAGAACGTAACTCACGACGATCGCCGGCATGTGGTGAATGCTGGAGTGCTACACGGTCGAGATGCCCAAATCACGAATTTGCGAGCCATCGCCGAGGTTGGGGTCGCAGACTTTTCGTCGACAGTCATTGCGGTCCGTGGCGCGCGCCTCGCCCTCGTTCACATCAGTTCCAAGGACCGAGACCAGCGGCCCGAGAATGTTCTCACCGAGGAACTCGGCGTTGTAGAGATCAACTCCGACAACCGGATGGCCGCCTACGTCGCGTTCGACCTCGACGACTTCGACGCCGCCATGGCTGAGCTCGATGCTCGGTACCTCGCCGGCGAAGCCGCACTCCACGCGCACACATGGTCGATCGTCGCAAGTGGGTGCGCCGCGCTCAACCGTCGCGAGTCACTCCCGACGACCCCGGATTGGGTGAATAACGACCACAGGCGAGGGATCGCGTTTAATCCAGGTGATCTCACGGCATACATCAGTACCGCATGGAACCTCTTGTCCAACGGCGGCATCTATATCGAGACAGCGCATCGCCTGAACGATCTCGGCGCGGTGTTCACGTGGCGGGGGTACGGGACTCCGCAGGAGGGCTCCGACGTCGAGTTTCGCGGAATCAACATGCTGAGCGTCGAAGGCGACCTGATCAGTCGAGTCGAGCTCTTCGACGAGGCGGACCTAGACGCAGCACTCGCGAAGTTCGATCAGCTGAGCCGACCCACACCGCCACTGGAAAACGCGGCAAGCCAAGCATACGAGCGGTTTCGGACGTACTTCGCAGCGCGCGACTGGGCCGCTATGGCGGAGCTACTGGCCGCCGATACGTCTGTCGACGACCACCGACGAGTGGTGAATGCCGAGATCAGGCGCGGCCGTGATGTCGAAATCGCAAACATGCAGGCGTTCGCCGGGATTGGGGCCACGCGCAGTACGGCGACGGTGATCGCGACTCGAGGCGAACGCCTTGTCCTGTGCCGGACCTGCATCTCGGGCGAAGAGCAGCAACCGGGCGCATTCAACATCGAATTTCTCAACCTTGTAGAGATCACCGCCGATAAGCGGATCGCAGCGCGCAGCGCGTTCGACCTCGACGACATCGACGCCGCCTTCGAGGAACTAGATGCGCGGTACCTCGCGGGCGAAGCGGCCCCGTACGCGAGCGTTTGGAAGCGCGCCTTGGACACCCTCGGCGAGGTCAACCGCCACGAGCCGGGACCGATGATCGAACGTCTTGCATTTACCGACCACCGACGAGTCTCATTCGCAGACGGAGACTTCCGACGGGCGATTGAGGAGTTGTGGCCTCTCGTACCTGACGCCCGCTATCGCGCGACGGCAGTACATGCCCTCGATGCCCATGGCGTTGTCGCCAGTCTCGTCATCGAAGGTACCGATGCGCAAGGGAACGAATTGCAATGGGCGCGAACTCTATTACTCGATCCCAATGAGCCGCGGTTGGAAATCTACGAAGAGAGCGATCTCGACGGGGCGCTCGCGCGGTTGGAGGGGCTGCGTCCGGAGGCGCGCCGTCTGGAGAACGCGGCAAGTCGCGTGATCGAGCAATTTCTAGCGCGTTTTGCGGACCGCGACTGGGACGCGATGGCAGAACTCCTCGCCGAGGATATGTCCTCAGACGATCGCCGTCGGGTCGTCAACGCCGGGATACGACGCGGTCGAGATGCCGAGATTGCGAACTGGCAAGCCACCGCGGAGATCTGGAGGGCTGCGAGGTCGACGGTGGTTGCGATCCGCGGGGAGCGCCTCGCGCTCTTTCGCGTCGGGTTCGCAAGCCAAGACCGTCCGCTTGAGGCATTCCAAGCCGCGGCACTCGCAATCGTCGAGATCAACGAGGACAACCGCGGCGCGGCAAACGTCGTGTTCGATATCGACGACATCGACGCCGCCTTCGAAGAACTCGACGCCCGGTACCTTGCCGGCGAAGCCGCCGCGTACTCGCAAACATGGTCGGTGATTGCGCAGATCCATGCCGCATTCAACCGGCACGAACTCCCCGCGATCGACTGGCTTACCGTCGACCACCGCCGCGGGACACTGCTGTCGTCCAGCAATATGACTGCTGCCATCCGCGCCTTCTGGGACCTCACGCCGGCCGTCAACATGCAAATCGAGGTAGTGCACCGGCTCAACAGGTTTGGAGCGGTCGCCACCCATACGTTGCGCGGGACCTCGCCTGAGGGATTTGAGGCCGAGTGGCGAATGATTTACGTCGTGATCGTCGAAGACGAGGGTATCGACCGCGTCGAAATGTTCGACGAGGCAGATCTTGAGGCCGCACTCGCGAGATTTGAAGAGCTTCAGCCGCCAGGATCGCGGCTGGAAAACGCGGCGAGCGCAAAGCACGCGCGCCTTACGGCGTGCGTTGCCACCCGTGACTGGAATGGGCTATCCGAGATCCTGGCCGACGACATCGCAATCGACGATCGCCGTCGGGTCGTCAACTCCGGCATCACATACGGACGCGATGCCGCCGTCGCGAACATGGCCGGCGTTATCGGCGTGGGGCTCACGAATATTTCGTCGGACGTCGTCGCGATCCGCGGCGATCGTCTCGACCTCTGTCGTACATGTGTCTCGGGCCAGGATCGACCTGGGGCATTCCAGGTCGAATTTCTAAGCATCGTCGAGATCGACGCTGACGAGCGGATTGTGGCACGGGTCCTGTTCGATCCCGATGACATCGATGCCGCCTTCAAAGACCTCGACGCGCGGTACCTCGCCGGCGAAGCGGCCGCGCACGCGCAAACGTGGTGGGCCATTATGCAAGCGTGTGCTGCGCTGAATAGACGCGAGATCTTCGCGACGACTACAGACTTCATCGACATCGACCATCGGTCTCTTGCCGCTATCGAGTCTGGTGACCTGAAGACATACATGCGTGAGGCATTAAACGATGGCGCGTACAACGTCTACGTCGAGGCCGTGCATCGGCTGAGCGAGCTCGGAGCGGTCGTTACCCTTGTGTCGAACGGGATTTCACAAGTGGGTTTTGATGGCGAGTGGCGCATGGCGGACATCTTCACGGTCGAAGGTGGCTTGATCAACCGCTGCGAAATCTTCGACGAGGCAGACCTCGATGCCGCGCTCGCCCGTTTCGATGAGCTGCACCCGCAGCCCTCGCGACTGGAAAACGCGGCTAGCCAAGTGAGTGAACGCTTTTGGACGCATTTTGCGGCTCGTGACTGGGAAGCCATGGCCGAGCTGACGGCCGACAACATTTGCAGTGACGATCGCCGTCGTGTTGTAAACGGCGGCGTGCGGCACGGTCGGGAAGCCCACATCGCAGACATGCGAGTCATCGCCGAGATTGTTGATCCGCGGAACCTGACTCCGACCGTCATTGCGACCCGCGGGGACCATCTCGCCCTTTCTCATATCCGGTCCTCAAACCGCGTCGTCGGGCCCGACGAAATCAGCGCGGAGGTTCTATCCATCGTCGAAATCAACGGCGACGACCGGATCGTGGCGAACGTCGGCTTCGACATCGACGACATCGACGCCGCCTTCGAGGAACTCGACGCCCGGTACCTCGCTGGCGAAGCGGCGGCTCACGCGCCCGTATGGTCGGTCATCGCCGCGGCCTATGCCGCACTCAACCGACATGAGCTACCCGCGACGAAGTCGGATTGGGTGACCATCGACCACCGGGTACGCGAATCGTTCCAGGGGGGTGATCTGACCGCGTACATCCGTTCCGCGTGGGAGGTCGCGCCAGATCTCAAGATCTACATCGAGACTGTGCATCGGCTCAGTAACCACGGAGCAGTGGTCACCCACGCGGCATATGGGACCTCGCCAGGGGGCTTCGACGCCGAGTGGCGCATCATCGGGCTTCTGGCGGTCGGACGCAACTGGGTTAACCGCTGCGAGCTATTCGACGAGGCAGACCTCGACGCCGCGCTCGCCCATTTCGAGGAACTGCAGCGACCGGCGCGGCGACTGGAGAACGCGGCAAGCCGGGCAGATGACCGCTTCTTTGCATACTTCTGGGCCCGCAACTGGGCGGCGCTGGGAGAGATCCTCGCCGACGAGACCTTTATCGACGATCGCCGTCCTGTGGTGAATGCCGGACTCTGGCATGGGCGCGATGTCGTGATCGCAAACCTTCGAGCTGTGGCCGACGCCGCGGCGATCATAACGTCCGTCATTGCGACCCGCGGAGAGCGCCTCGCCCTGTCTCGGATGAGTTCCTCGAACCGCGACCCTCGGCAGGGAGAGTTCCGCGTCGAGATGCTCAACATCGTCGAGATCGACACCGAAGGGCGGATTGTGGCGCACGTCGACTACGACGTGAACGACATCGACGCCGCCTTCGCCGAGCTCGATGCTCGATACCTTGCAGGGGAGGCGGCCGCCCACGCACGCACGTGGTCAGTGATTGCAGGGGGGCACGCCGGGTTCAATCGGCAACAAAGTGCCGCGACGACGCCGGATGTGGTTTACGTCGACCGTCGACCGATCGTATCGCTCGAAGGGGTTGAGCTGGGCGCGGCTCAGCGGGCCGTGTGGGACCTCACGCCGGACGCCACCGGCTACGTCGAGGCGGTGCATCGGCTGAGCGAGTTCGGAACCGTCATCACACAGGCGGTGACGGGTACCTCGCAAGAGGGCTTTGCCGCCGAGTGGCGGATGATTGCCGTCTGCATGGTCGAAGGTGACCTGCTTTGCCGCTACGAAGTCTTCGACGAGGCAGACCTCGACGCCGCACTCGCCCGCTTCGACGAACTGCACCCCGAGACGCGACGGCTCGAAAACGCGGCAAGCCAAGCGGCCGAAGGCTTGTGGGGCTGCTTCGCAGCCCGAGACTGGGCCGAAATGGCTGAGACGATGGCGGACGACATCGTCACGCATGATCACCGTCGGGTTGTTAACGCCGATGTACTACACGGACGCGATGCCCATGTCACAAACATGCAAGCAGTCGCCGAGGTCGGGTTCGAGGGCATTACGTCGACCGTCGTCGCGACCCGCGGGCAGCGCCTGGCCCTGATTCGCATCCAGTCCTCGATCCATGGATTCGAACCCGGGGAGATGAGCACCGAAATGCTAAGCGTTGTTGAGGTTGACGGCGACAACCGGCTCACCGCCAGCGGGATATTCGACGGCGATGACATCGACGCCGCCCTCGCGAGACTCGAGGCGCGATACCTTGAAGGCGAAGCGGCACCATACGTCCAAGTATGGTCGGCGATCACAGAAGGGTTTGCCGTGCTCAGTCGGGGTGAAATCCCAGCGATAACACCGGAATTCGAGGACATCGACCGTCGCAGTGGGCCAACGATGGCGCCCGGTGACCTGATCGAATTCCTCCGTGCCGCGTTTGCCGATTCGGTGGGCATCAAAATGTACGTTGAGGCTGTTCATCGTCTGACAGGCCTCGGCGCGGTCGTAACCCACGTGGCGAAGGGGATGTCACAAGCGGGCTTCGACGCCGAATGGCGCATGATCGACGTCTTTACGGTCGAAGGCGAACTAGTCAGCCGGTCTGAGTTCTTCGACGAGGCAGACCTCGAGGCCGCGCTCGCACGATTCGACGAGCTCGATCGGTCGGCGCCTACGGCCTAGATCGCGCCTGATCGGCAGTGATAACGTAATTCTCCAATTCGTATAACGGGCCTACCATACCCGCAGACCGACTTCCCGGAGGTGACGTGTCAGCAGCACCGGGACGCCCGCTGCCCCTGGTCACCGAGGAAAACGAGTTCTTCTGGACTTCGGGCGCCGACGGCACCCTGCGGCTACAGGAATGTAGGGCCTGCCAGTCGCTGATCCATCCGCCGGCGCCGGTATGCCGCTACTGCCGGTCGCGCGACATGGGCGTGCGGGCCGTCTCCGGCAAGGCGACACTGGCCGGGTTCACGATCAACCAACGCTTCAGCCTGCCCGGGCTGCCGGCGCCGTACGTCATCGCGCAGGTGGCGATCGCCGAAGACCCTCGCGTGCGGCTGACCACCAACATCGTGGAGTCCGATCCCGATCAGCTAGCACTCGGTCAACAGGTCGAGGTCGTCTTCGAGCACGTCGAGGGCGTCTGGTTCCCGCTCTTCCGGCCCGCCGCTCTAGACGCCAAACCCGCTCCCCTGCCGATCGACGAGATAGCGCCCGAACGCTTCGGCGAACACGTCCGGCCCATGCTGACCGCGGAGAAATTCGAGGACAAGGTCGCACTCACGGGCATCGGCATGTCGCCGATCGGGCGTCGGCTCATGGTGCCGCCACTGTCGCTGACCGTCCAGGCCTGCGAGGCGGCGATCGCCGACGCGGGGTTGACGTTCGACGACATCGACGGACTGTCCACGTATCCCGGCGCGATAAACGTCGGCGGCTTCGGCGAGGGCGGGATTACCGCGCTCGAGGCGGCGCTCGGAATTCGGCCGACGTGGCACAACGGCGCCATGGAGACATTCGGGCCGGGCGGTTCGGTGATCGCCGCAATGCTCGCTGTCGCAGGCGGTTTGGCCCGCCACGTGCTGTGCTTCCGGACGTTGTGGGAAGCCACTCACGGCGAGTTGATGAAGCAGGGCAAGATCACTCCGTCCATGGGGCGCATGGCGGGCTGGCAGATGCCGTTCGGCGCAACGTCTGCGGCCCACACCCTGGCCATGAACGCCCAGCGGCACTTTCACCGTTACGGCACAACGAAAGAGACGCTCGGCTGGATCGCGCTGAACCAGCGAGCCAACGCGGAGCTCAACCCGTCGGCGATCTATCGCACCCCGATGACGATGGACGACTACCTGAACGCGCGGCCCATCACCACGCCCTTCGGCCTGTACGACTGCGACGTGCCGTGCGACGGTTCGATCGCTGTGATCGTCTCCGCAATCGACGCCACGCGCGACCTGCCCAAGCCACCCGTCCTGGTCGAGGCGGTGGGCACCCAGATCATCGAGCGAATCGACTGGGACCAAAGCACTTTGACGCACGAACCGCAAGTGCTGGGCCAGGCGGCACACGTGTGGACGCGCACGTCGCTGCGGCCTACCGATGTCGACGTTGCCGAACTGTACGACGGGTTCACAATGAACTGCCTGTCCTGGATCGAGGCGCTGGGGTTCTGCGGAATCGGCGAGGCGAGGGAATTCCTCGACGGCGGGAAGAACATCGCCCGCGACGGCCTGCTGCCGCTCAACACCCACGGCGGGCAGCTCTCGCACGGCCGCACCCACGGCATGGGCCTGATGCATGAGGCCATCACGCAATTGCGCGGCGAGGCCGGCGACCGCCAAGTGCCCGACGCCCGCGTGGGCGTGGTCAGCAGCGGCGGCCTGACTCCGAGCGGCGTGCTCCTGCTGCGGGCGGACGCATGAGCGCGCCGCGTCCGCGCTTGGTCATCGTCGACGGCGTGCCGATGTCGGCGTTGGTCGCCGAACCCACCGCGGGGCCCAAGGCCGTTATCGTGGCGATTCACGGCGGCGGCACCACCGCCCTGTATTTCGACTGCCCGGGCCACCCGTCGCTTTCATTGCTGCGGACCGGCGCGGCGGCCGGATTCACCGCGGTAGCTCTCGATCGGCCCGGATATGGCAGCTCCGCTCCCTATCCCGAGGCGGTGGCCCAGCCGGAACAGCGGGTCAACCTTGCCTACGGCGCGGTGGATCGCATCCTCGGCCAAAAACCGCGTGGCGCCGGCCTTTTCGTCATGGGACATTCGGGCGGCTGCGAACTCACCATGCGCATGGCCGCCGACGACCAACGCGGCGCCCATCTGCTCGGCATCGAATTGGCAGGCACCGGCCGGCACTGGCACCCCGCGGCCCGAGAGCTGCTCAAGACGGCGACCCGGCAAAGCCGCCCGGCCGGCATGCGCGAACTGCTGTGGAGCCCGGAGCGGCTATACCCGCCCGAGGTGCTGTCCGGAGCCACGGTTTATCCGGGGGCGCCACCCTATGAAGACATGATGGTGTCCAACTGGGCCCGCCAAGACTTCCCCGCGCTCGCTCCCGCCGTGCGCGTCCCGGTGCACTTCAGCATCGCGGAGTACGAAAGAGTCTGGCAGACCGATGATTCTGCGTTGGCCGAGATCGCCGCGATGTTCTCCGGTGCGCCACGGTTCGCCGTGCACCGTCAACCCGACGCGGGACACAACATGAGCCTCGGCTACACCGCGCCGGACTACCACGCGGCGGTCCTCTCGTTCGCGGAGGAATGTGTGGCGGCTGCTCCCTCGAGCGTGGCGCCACAGTCACTCTCGGACTCGAACGTGACTGTGGCGTCACGCTCGGCGGAGGAAGAGGAGGCCGGATGAAAGTCGGATTCATCGGGCTGGGCAGTCAGGGCGGCCCCATGGCACGCCGAATCGTCGAGAGCGGATACGAGACGACACTATGGGCGCGCAGGTCCGCGGCGCTCGAGCCGTTCGCAGACACCGCGGCGAAGGTCGCCGAATCGCCGGCCGAACTCGCCTCCGCCAGCGACCTGGTCTGCCTGTGCGTCGTCGGCG
>NZ_MBEM01000204.1:0-2156 GCF_001954045.1 Mycobacterium sp. SP-6446
GTGGCCGGGGAGCGGCCGGCGGTGGTGCCGTTGTCGTTCACCCAGAACCGGTTGTGGTTCTTGGACCAATTGCACGGTCCCTCACCGGTTTACAACATGGCGGTGGCCCTGCGGCTGCGCGGTCGGCTCGATGCCGACGCGCTGAGTTCGGCGTTGGCCGATGTGGTGGCCCGCCATGAGAGCCTGCGCACCGTGTTCGTCGCCCCGCAGGGCGCACCGCAGCAGGTCGTGATGCCCGTTGAGCGGGCCGATTTCGGCTGGGATGTCGTCGACGCCGCGGGCTGGTCGGAAAGCCGGCTGCGGGACGCCATCGAGGAGATGGCGGCCCACGCGTTCGATTTGGCGGACGCGATTCCGTTGCGGGCGCGGCTTTTCCGCATGGGCGAGGACGAGCATGTGCTGGCCGCGGTGGTGCATCACATCGCCGCCGACGGACTCTCGGTCGGCCCGCTGGTGCGCGATCTGGGTGTGGCCTACGCGAGCCGTGCGGTGGGGCAGCCGCCCGGGTGGGTGCCGTTGCCGGTGCAGTACGTCGACTACACGCTGTGGCAGCGTGCGCAATTCGGTGAGCTCGACGACAACGAGAGCCGCATCGGTGCGCAATTGGCGTACTGGGAGGGCGCTTTGGCGGGAATGCCGGAGCGCCTTGCGTTGCCGACCGATCGGCCCTACCCGCCGGTGGCCGATTACCGCGGGGCCACGGTTGCGGTGGAGTGGCCCGTCGAGGTGCAGCGGCAGCTGCGCCGGGTGGCGGCGGAACACAACGCGACCAGCTTCATGGTGATGCAGGCCGCGCTGGCGGTGTTGCTGGCGAAGATCGGCGCGACAAGCGATGTGGCCGTGGGATTCCCGATCGCCGGGCGACGCGACGCCGCTTTGGATGACTTGGTCGGTTTCTTCGTCAACACCCTGGTGTTGCGCCTCGATGTGGCCGGGGACCCGACCGTAGCCGAGGTTCTGGCGCAGGTGCGTGCGCGCAGCCTGGCCGCCTATGAGCATCAGGATGTGCCGTTCGAGGTGTTGGTGGAGCGGCTCAACCCGGCCCGCTCGCTGGCGCATCATCCGTTGGTTCAGGTGATGCTGGCCTGGCAGAACTGGCAGCAAGGCGATCCCACCGCCGGAGTGGCGTTGGGTGATCTCGAGGTCAGCCCGCTGCGGGCGGATACCCATAGCGCCCGTGTGGATTTGACGTTTTCGTTGGCCGAACGCTGGACGGACACTGGCGAGCCCGCCGGGATCGGTGGTGAGGTGGAGTTTCGCACCGACGTCTTCGACGCGGCCAGCATCGAAACCCTCGTCGAGCGGCTGCGGCGGGTCTTGGTGGCGATCACCGCCGACCCGGCACGGCGGCTCTCCTCGGTCGATGTGCTCGATGCCGGTGAGCAGGCCGGCCTGGATGGCTGGGCCAACCGCGCGGCGCTGACCCAACCCGCGACCTCCGCGGTGTCGATTCCGGCGGTGTTCGCCGCGCAGGTGGCCCGCGCCCCCGAGGCGGTCGCCATCAGCTTCGAGGGACTTCCGATGACGTACCGGGAGGTTGACGAGGCGTCGAATCGGTTGGCGCACTTGCTGATTGGCCAGGGCGTAGGCCCGGGGCAGCGGGTGGCGCTGCTGTTTTCCCGCTCGGCCGAGGCGATCGTGTCGATCCTGGCGGTGCTGAAAACCGGTGCGGCCTATGTGCCGATCGACCCGGCGGTGCCGGACGCCCGGATGCAGTTCGTGCTCGGCGATGCCGCGCCCGTCGCCGCGATCACCACCGCCGCACACGCCGACCGGCTGGCCGGGCAGCCGCTGCCGGTGATCGACGTCGACGACCCGCGGATCGCCGCCCAGCCGAACACACCGCTGCCGGCCCCGGCCCCCGACGAGATCGCCTACCTGATCTACACCTCGGGCACCACCGGAGTTCCCAAGGGGGTGGCCGTCGCCCATCGCAACGTGACCCAGCTACTCGAGGCTTTGGACGCCGACCTGGGGCTCTCGCCCGGGCAGGTGTGGACGCAATGCCACTCGCTGGCGTTCGACTTCTCGGTGTGGGAGATCTTCGGCGCGCTCTTGCACGGTGGGCGGCTGGTGGTGGTGCCCGAATCGGTGGTTCGCTCGCCGGGGCACTTGCACGCCTTGCTCATTCGCGAACAGGTCAGCGTGTTGAGCCA
>NZ_MBEM01000205.1:0-3361 GCF_001954045.1 Mycobacterium sp. SP-6446
ACCGCCGCCGAGATCCTCGACGACGAGGTGCGCTGGGTGCTCACCAAGGGCAAGCTGCCGACGTCGATGTGGATCGAGATCGTGACCACCGCGCACGAGGTGGGCCTGCGGTCGTCGTCGACGATGATGTACGGGCACGTCGACAGTCCCCGGCACTGGGTCGGACATCTCAATGTGTTGCGCGAAATCCAGGACCGCACCGGCGGCTTCACCGAGTTCGTGCCCCTGCCGTTCGTGCACCAGAGTTCGCCGCTGTATCTGGCCGGCGCGGCCCGTCCCGGGCCCACCCATCGCGACAACCGGGCGGTGCACGCGTTGGCGCGGATCATGTTGCACGGCCGCATTTCTCACATCCAGACCAGCTGGGTCAAGCTCGGTGTCGCGCGCACGCAGGTGATGCTCAACGGCGGGGCCAACGACCTGGGCGGCACGCTGATGGAGGAGACCATCTCGCGGATGGCCGGCTCGGAACACGGCTCGGCGAAAACGGTGGCCGAACTGACGGCGATCGCCGAGGGCATCGGCCGCCCCGCCCGGCAGCGCACCACCACCTATTCGCCGCTCGCCGCGTAGGTGTCGGAGGCAGCGGGTATACCCGAGGCCGTGAAACGACAGATCGATACCGACCGATTTCCCGAATGGCAGCCCTTCGCGGACGCCGTGCAGCAGCGCCGCCCGGATACCGGGACCTGGTGTGAAGCCTGGACGGTACGCGACATCGTGGCCCATCAAGCCGGGAACGCCGAGGAGCTCGCCCGGGTGCTGGGCGCACACCTGGAAGGCGAACCCGTCGGCACCCGCAGTTTCGAAGAACGGGAGGGCCCCCTGCGGGCGCTCAACGATGCCGACCTGTGGGATGCCCTGCTCGACCGCATGGCCACCCTGAACGAGGTGGCTGTCGCCGCCGAAGGCGTGCCCGCCGACACCGATGTCGCCTGGACCGGACGCACCATGAAGGTGCCCTGGTTCGCCGAGCACATGCGCGAAGAACTCGTCCTGCACGGCTGGGACATCACGGGCGACTGCGATAAGAGCGTCGCCTTCCAGACGGCGCTGGCGGCGCCGTGGATGACGACGCACAGCGTCGTCGCGGTGGGACGCCCGCTGCTCGCCAAGGGCGCCAAGGAGCTGGGATCCGACGAGCGAATCGAGGCCAGGCTGCGAGTTCCCGAGACCGACGACGTCGTCCTCAGCGCGGACGCGGACCACACCACAGTCGGCTTCGCCGACGCGGTGGGTCCGGCCACACTCGAAACCGATGCCGCAGCACGCGTTTTGCTGCTGTGGGGCCGCCGACCCGGCGACCCGTCCAGGATCTGCAGCCGCGTCGGCGCCGAAACCTTGGGTCGCGTGCGCCGACTACTCAGCGGCTACTGAATTGCCTGGGCCTGTCGGCTCAGTAGTTGTTGCAGACGCCCGCGACGTTCTCGATGGTCCCCATGAACTGCGCGGCCTGCGGCATGGCCCGAATCTGCGCGGCCATCTGCTGGCGCTTCGGCGGCGGCGCGGCCAGGAACTGCCGCAAGTAGTTCTGCGCCACCGGCGATGAGTTCAATTGCGCGGCAGTTGCCGGATCCGTCGCGTTAAGCGCCGCCATCACCTGCCCGTAGTTACAAGTCGTGTCGACGATCGGATCCGCGGACGCGACCCCGGTGGCAGCGCTCAGCGCCACTGCCACGCCGCCAACTGCGGCTGCCAACTTACCCAACGACAGCGTCATCATTTATCGGACACCTTCCCCAGTTATGCACCGCTGTTGACGGCGATGACATCTCTGCCCAGCGGTTTGCCGTCCTTTGCGAGGCTACCAGGCGCCGCGGGCGTTCCCTTCCGCGTGACTATTCGTACGCCGCCGCCCGAATGTAACTATGGGCAGGTCACCGGCTTGGCGGCGTTCGTCATCGCCGACACACGCTAAACCAACTCACAGCTTTGACCCCGCGAATTCGGCACGGACCGCGGCCGTGCTTTGCTATGCGACTAGGTTTATAGAACGCCAGTCCTCCAGTGCGTGCCCGGTAGTTGACGTGTATGTGCAACGTCTAGTATCAGTAACCGAAAGCTTTGCGTATTGCGGGGCCTGGAGCGCCGCGGCGAGGCAAACGGCAGCCCACACCGAGCAGTACATGGAGGAGACCTTGAGGAGACGTCCGTGACGTACACGATCGCCGAGCCTTGCGTCGACATCAAAGACAAGGCATGCATCGAGGAGTGCCCCGTCGACTGCATCTACGAGGGTGCTCGGATGCTCTACATCCACCCCGACGAGTGCGTCGACTGCGGGGCCTGTGAGCCCGTCTGCCCCGTCGAAGCGATCTACTACGAAGACGATGTGCCCGAGCAATGGAGCCAGTACACGCAGATCAATGCGGACTTCTTCGTTGAGCTGGGCTCGCCGGGCGGCGCGGCCAAGGTCGGCATGACCGAGAACGACCCGCAGGTGGTCAAGGATCTGCCGCCGCAGGGCGAAGGCGACTGAGCGGGCCGGTGCCGCGTAAGCCCGGCATGGCCCGGCTTGTTTCGGCGTCCCTGCCGGAATTCCCCTGGGACACCTTGGCCGACGCCAAGGCGCTGGCCGGGGCCCATCCCGACGGCATCGTCGACCTGTCCGTCGGCACTCCGGTAGACCCGGTCGCCACGGTGATCCGGGAGGCGCTGGCGGCCGCCAGTGCGGCGCCGGGATACCCCGCAACCGCCGGCACCGCGAACCTGCGGGAATCCGCGGTCGCCGCGCTGGGTCGCCGCTTCGGCATCACCGGGCTGAACGAGTCGGCGGTGCTGCCGGTAATCGGGACCAAAGAGCTGATCGCCTGGCTGCCAACCTTGTTGGGTCTGGGCGCCGCCGACGTGGTTGTGGTGCCGGAGCTGGCCTACCCCACCTATGAGGTCGGCGCCCGCCTGGCTGGAGCGCAGGTGCTGCGCGCGGACTCGCTGACCCAGCTCGGCCCGCAGTCACCGGCGTTGTTTTACCTGAATTCGCCGAGCAACCCGACCGGGCGCGTGCTCGGCCTCGACCACCTGCGCAAGGTGGTCGGATGGGCGCGTGAGCGGGGCGTCGTCGTGGCTTCCGACGAGTGCTACCTGGGCTTGGGCTGGGACGCCGAGCCGCTGTCGGTGCTGCACCCGTCGGTCTGCGACGGCGACCACACCGGGCTGCTGGCGGTGCATTCGCTCTCCAAGAGTTCGTCGCTGGCCGGCTATCGGGCGGGTTTCGTCGCGGGGGATCCGGGACTGGTCGGCGAGCTCCTGGCGGTGCGCAAGCACGCCGGGATGATGGTCCCGACGCCGGTGCAGGCCGCGATGGCGGCCGCGCTGGATGACGACGTCCACGACAAGCTGCAGCGCGAGCGATACGCCCGGC
>NZ_MBEM01000206.1:0-38866 GCF_001954045.1 Mycobacterium sp. SP-6446
ACGATGCGCAGCACCGTGTGGTCTGCCGCGCGCTGTGCCGCCGCGAAGGCCGAGCCGATCAGGCCGGACGAACCCGCCGCCAAGCCGGCACCCCCACCGGAACCCAAGCCGGAGCCCAAGCCACAAGCCGCGCCGCCGCCGAAAGCCGAGCCCGCCGCACCCCAGCGGCCGGCGGCGGAGACCTCAACCGACGGCGCCCCATACGTGACCCCGCTGGTGCGAAAACTGGCCAGCGAGAACAACATCGACCTCGCCGAGGTGACGGGCACCGGCGTGGGCGGGCGCATCCGCAAGCAGGACGTGCTGGCCGCCGCCGAGAAGAAGGAAGAGGCCAAGAAGGCGCCCGCCCCGGCCGCGGCGGCCCCCCCCGCCGCGCCGGCCGCACCGGCCGCACCCACTCCGGCGCCCGCGCTGGCACACCTGCGCGGCACCACGCAAAAGGCCAGCCGGATCCGCCAGCTCACCGCGGCCAAAACCCGCGAATCCCTGCAGGCGACAGCGCAACTCACCCAGACCCACGAGGTCGACATGACCAGGATCGTCGGGTTGCGGGCCAAGGCCAAGGCCGCGTTCGCCGAGCGCGAGGGCGTGAACCTGACGTTCCTGCCGTTCATCGCCAAGGCCGTGATCGATGCGTTGAAGATTCACCCCAACATCAACGCCAGCTACAACGAGGACACCAAGGAGATCACCTACTACGACGCCGAGCATTTGGGGTTCGCCGTCGACACCGATCAAGGCCTGCTCTCCCCCGTGATCCACAACGCCGGTGACCTGTCCCTGGCCGGGCTGGCACGGGCGATCGCCGACATCGCCGCCCGCGCCCGGTCGAGCAACCTGAAACCCGACGAGTTGTCCGGTGGCACCTTCACGATCACCAACATCGGCAGCCAGGGCGCCTTGTTCGATACCCCGATCCTGGTCCCGCCGCAGGCCGCCATGCTGGGCACCGGCGCCATCGTCGGCGGTGATGCTGACCAACACGCCGGCCACCGGTGACGGGATCTCGGTGTCCACCTTGTCGGTGGACACTTCCACCAGCGGCTCGTCCACCTGGACGGAATCGCCGACCTTCTTCAGCCAGCGAGTCACGGTGCCCTCGGTCACCGACTCACCGAGCTCGGGCATCAGCACCGGCTGCCCGTCACCCGAGTCGCCGCTGGGCGCTCGGGGAGCCGCCGCCGCGGGTTCGGACTCGGGTTCCGCTTGGGGTTCCGGCTCGGGTTGGCTGGGCTGGCTGGGCGCTTCGGGTTCCGCTTGGGCTTCGGGTTGGGCTTCTGCTTGGGCTGCGGGCTGGCCCTGGGGTTGCTCACCCGCGTCGCCGATCACCGCCAGGTCGCCGCCAACCTCGACGGTGTCGTCCTCCTGGGCGATGATCTTGGTCAGCACGCCGGCGGCGGGCGACGGGATTTCGGTGTCGACCTTGTCGGTCGACACCTCGACCAGCGGCTCGTCGAGCTCGACCGTATCGCCTTCCTGCTTGAGCCAGCGCGTGACCGTTCCCTCGGTGACGCTCTCACCGAGGGCCGGCATCTGCACGGAGAAGGCCATCTCTATTGACTCCTCGATCGGTTGTCGGCGCAGGTCGACATCTGGCTTACCACACCGCGGTGTAGGCGGCGTGGAGGCCAAGTTTCGAAACTATCCTGTCATTGCGCCCGCACCGGCATACATCCAGGGCGGACCGCGCTCGGCGCCAGGTCAGCCCCAACCCGCTTGCTACGGTGTGGCCACTGCCAGTGAGAGCGGGGAGGTCCGATGCCGGCAATTCACCAGGTACCCCAGCGGTTCGTCGACAGCGCGGACGGCGCACGCATCGCGGTCTACGAAGAAGGCAACCCCGAGGGCCCGCCCGTCGTGCTGGTGCACGGCTTTCCCGACTCGCATGTGCTGTGGGACGGCGTCGTCCCGCACCTGGCCGAACGCTTCCGGGTCATCCGCTACGACAACCGCGGCGTCGGGCTGTCGTCGGTGCCCAAGCCGGTTTCGGCGTACACCATGGAGCGGTTCGCCGACGACTTCGCCGCGGTGACCGGCGAGCTGAGCCCCGGCAGCCCGGTCCACGTGCTGGCACACGACTGGGGTTCGGTCGGGGTGTGGGAGTACCTGAAGCGGCCCGGCGCCGGTGATCGGGTCGCGTCGTTCACCTCGGTGTCGGGTCCGAGCCATGAGCAATTGGTCGACTACATCTTCAGTGGTCTGCGGCGGCCGTGGCGGCCGCGACGGTTTGCACGCGCGATCAGCCAGACATTGCGGTTCAGCTACATGGTGTTTCTTTCGATCCCGGTGCTGGCGCCGTTGTTCCTGCGGCTGACGATGTCGGTCCCCGCGCTGCGGCGCAACGTCGTCGACAACATCCCCGACGAGCTGATCCATCACTCCGAGAACCTGGCGCGCGACGCCGCCCAGTCGGTGAAAACCTATCCCGCCAACTACTTTCGCTCGTTTTCCAAACGCCGCGAGGCCATCCACATCGTCGACGTACCGGTGCAGCTGATCGTCAACACCCAGGACAAGTACGTGCGGCCCTACTCCTACGAGGAGACCGCACGCTGGGTGCCACGGCTGTGGCGGCGCGACATCAAGGCCGGACACTTTTCGCCGATGTCGCACCCACAGGTGATGGCCGCAGCGGTGCATGACTTCGCCGACCTGGCCGAGGGCAAGCAGCCCAGCCGCGCGCTGCTGCGCGCCCAAGTGGGGCGTCCGCGCGAGTACTTCGGCGACATGCTGGTCGCGGTCACCGGCGCGGGCAGCGGCATCGGGCGAGAGACCGCTTTCGCTTTCGCGCGCGAGGGCGCCGAGGTGGTCGTCAGCGACATCGACGAGGCCGCGGTCAAGGAAACCGCCGCCCAGATCGCCTCGCGGGGCGGCGTCGCCCACCCCTATGTGCTCGACGTGTCCGACACCGAGGCGGTCGAGGCCTTCGCCGCGCGGGTCAGTGCCGACCACGGCGTGCCCGACATCGTCGTCAACAACGCCGGGATCGGGCAGGCGGGCAACTTCCTGGACACCCCGGCCGAGCAATTCGACCGGGTGCTCGACGTCAACCTCGGCGGCGTCGTGAACGGCTGCCGGTCATTCGGGCGGCGCCTGGTCGAGCGCGGCACCGGCGGGTACATCGTCAACGTGTCGTCGATGGCCGCCTATGCCCCGCTGCAGTCGCTCAGCGCCTATTGCACGTCCAAGGCCGCCAGTTACATGTTCTCCGACTGCCTGCGGGCCGAACTCGACGCCGCCGGCGTCGGGTTGACCACCATCTGCCCCGGGGTGATCGACACCAATATCATCAACACCACCCGCTTCGACGCGCCCGCCGGCAAGCAAGAAGAGGACGTCGACGGCCGCCGGGGTCAGCTGGGCAAGATGTTCGCGCTGCGCCACTACGGGCCCGACAAGGTCGCCAACGCAATCTTGTCGTCGGTCAAGAAGAACAAACCGATTCGCCCCGTCGCGCCGGAAGCCTATGCGCTCTACGGCATTTCACGGGTGCTGCCGCAGGCGCTGCGCAGCACCGCCCGGATGCGGGTGATCTAGCCCGCCCTCACGGGCCGGTTGCCGCTCGAGGACCGCGTGATACCAGCAACGCGCCGGCGATCCCCAGGATCCCGATAACCGCCAGCGGGATGGCCCACATCTGCCGACCGTGCACCGCCGAATTGCATTGCGCCACAAAGTCGGTGTGCGGGATGACCTGGTTGAGGATCGGGATGTTCGCGCCGTTCTTGTCGTTGGCGTTGCGCGCCGCGGAGGAATCCGGGGCAATCCCGTTCCCGCATGAAATGGATGTGCCGCCGCTGTCAGATACCGACACCGGCACGAGCAGCCCAATGACACCGGCCAGCAAAAGCACGGCGCCCAGCGCCATGATCAACCGTCGCGTAGTCACAGTTTGCCTCCTGTCGAACGCCGACCCGTGGGAGGGTTATCCGCCGCACCGCACGGTTAAACGTCTCCTGAGGCAACGCTTGGGTTGCGCCGAGTCGGGTACTCGCCAGCGAGACGCCGGTGTGAAGGGACTTTGCGATGACGCTGACGAAAGAGTGGGGCACCAGCCGACAGGTGCGCACTTCCCGGGAACGGGTTTGGGACGCGATGACAGACGGTTGGACGTATACCCAGTGGGTTGTGGGCAACAGCCGAACCCGCGCCGTCGACCCGCATTGGCCCAAGCCGGGCTCGTCCATCCGGCACTCCGTCGGGGTATGGCCGCTGGTGATCAACGACCAGACGACCGTTGAAAGCTGCACCGACGGAGAGGAACTGGTTCTTCGTGCCGGCCTCGGCCGCCTGGGTGCCGCGCGAATAACCATGCGGCTCAGCGATATTCCGGAGGGCTGCCGGATCGAGATGATCGAGGTTCCGGCCGCTGGCCCGATCGGCCTGGCCCCGGATCGCATCGTGCTCGCCGCCATCTATCCACGCAACCGCGAATGCTTGATGCGGCTCGCGGCTCTGGCCGAACAACTCGCGCCGAGCCAGGTCGGATAGGGCATGGCCGCGGCCGCGGCCGACGCCGTCGTCATCGGAGCCGGACACCACGGGCTGGTGGCCGCGGCGATATTGGCCGACGCCGGGTGGGATGTGCTGGTGCTCGAGGCCCAGCCGGAACCCGGTGGCGCGGTGCGCAGCGCCGAGCTGACACCGGGTTACATCACCGATTTGTTCAGCTCGTTTTACCCGATGACGGTGGCCTCGCCCGCGATGGCGGCCTTGCGGCTGGGAGACCACGGGTTGCGGTGGTCGCACGCGCCGGCGGTGGTGGGTCATCCGCGCGACGCTGACGACGACGACCCGCCCGTCCTGTATCGCGATCCCGCGCACACCGCCGCGGAATTGGCGCGGCGCGAGCCTGCCGACGGCGAAAACTGGTGGCGGGTCGTGCAACTGTGGGAAAAGGTCAAGGCGCCGCTACTGGACGCCATGTTCGCACCCTTTCCGCCAGTGCGGCCGCTGCTACGGCTGCTGTTCAAACTCGGTACGTCGGACGCGGTCCGGCTGGCGCACCTGCTGGTGCAGCCGGCGAACACGATGGTGGAGCGGTTGTTTCGCGGGGAAGCGCCCCGGCTGTTGCTGCTGGGCAACGCGATGCACGCCGACGTACCACCGGATGCCCCCGGCAGCGGCGTGATGGGTTTTCTGATGACCATGCTCGCTCAAGACCAGGGCTGGCCCGTGCCCGTCGGCGGGTCGGGTCAATTGACCGCCGCCCTGGTGAACCGTGCCCAATCGGCCGGCGCGCGAATCGAGTGCAACCAGAACGTTTCTCGCATCCACGTGCGGGGCGGCCGGGCGGTTGGTGTGACGACCGCCGGCGGGGGCACCATTCGGGCGCGCCGGGCGATCGTGGCCGACGTGACGGCACCACGCCTGTTCTGCGACATGCTGCCCGCGGATGCGGTTCCGCCCGGCCTGATCAGCGAGCTTGAGCACTACATCTGGGATCCACCGGTAGTCAAGGTCAACTACGCCCTCGACGGGCGTGTCCCGTGGCGATCGGAAAGCCTGCAGAGCGCGGGCACCGTCCATCTGGGCGCCGACGGGGACGGCCTGGTTCGCTGGATGGCCGACCTGAACACCCGCGTCGTGCCCGAGCATCCGTTCCTGCTGCTGGGACAGACCACTACGGCGGATCCGAGCAGATCACCGGTGGGCACCGAAAGTGTTTGGGCCTACACGCATTTGCCACGAAATGTCGCCGACGACGCCTCGGCCGAGCGACTCGCCGCGTCAGTGGATCAGGTTATCGAAGAGCACGCGCCGGGGTTTGGTTCGCGTGTGATCGACAGGTGCGTGCAGCGGCCGTCGGATTTGCAGGCCAGCGACGCCAACCTGCATCTGGGGGCGCTCAACGGGGGAACCGCGCAACTGCAGCAGCTGCTGCTGTTTCGCCCCGCCGCGGGGATGGGGCGAGCCGAAACACCGGTCGAGCGGCTGTATCTCGGTAGTGCGTCCGCTACACCGGGAGGCTCGGTGCACGGCGCGTGCGGACGCAACGCGGCCCACGCCGCGCTGGCCGCCGATGGGATCACGGGCTGGCCGCGGCGCAAGATGAGTCGCGCGGTGATTTCGCTGCTGACCAAATAACCTGCCGCTCGCCGTTTTCCGCTAGCCGTTTTCTGCGATGTCGGCCAGTACCGCGAACATCGTCCGGGTGGGGACGCCGGTGGCCCCCTTGGGCGTGTATCCCCATGGGCTGCCGGTGTTATACGCCGGGCCGGCCACGTCGATGTGCGCCCAGGCCACTCCGTCCGCGACGAATTCGCGCAGGAACACGCCGGCCACCAGCATGCCGGCGAAGCGCTGCCCGCTGATGTTGGCAAGGTCGGCCACGGTGGACTTCAGGTCGTCCTTGAGCTCGTCGGGCAGCGGCATGGGCCAGCCGTTCTCGCCGACCCGCTGCGAGATCGCCGCGACCCGGTCGCGGAACTCGTCGCTGCCCATCACTCCGGGGATGCGCGCGCCAAGCGCCACGGTCTGGGCGCCGGTGAGTGTCGAGGTTTCGATCAGATAGTCGGGATTGTCCTCGCACGCGCGGACGATGGCGTCGGCCAGGATGAGCCGGCCCTCGGCGTCGGTGTTGAGCACCTCGACCGTCGTACCGCCGTATTGGGTCAACACGTCGCCGGGGCGCTGCGCGGTCGCCGACGGCATGTTCTCGGCCATCGGCACCGTCGCGATCACGTCGATCGGCAATTCGAGCTGCGCGGCCAGCGTGACGGTCGCGATGACCGCGGCCGCCCCGCCCATATCCGAGGTCATGTAATGCATCGACGCGGCAGGCTTTATCGAAATGCCGCCGGTGTCGAAGGTGACGCCCTTGCCCACCAGCGCCACCTTCTTGGCCTGCTTCGGCTTCTTGGCCAGCCGCGAACCCCGGTGGATCAGCCGCACCAGCCGCGGCGGACGCGACGAGCCCTGGCCGACGCCAATCACCCCGCCGTAGCCGCCCTTCTGCAGCGCCTTGTCGTCGAGCACCTCGACCTCCAGGCCCGCGGACTCACCCAAAGCCCTTGCGCGCTTGGCGAATTCGGCGGGGAAAAGGTGACTCGGCGGGGTGTTGACCAGGTCGCGGGCGGTGGCGACGGCGGTCGCGACGGCCGCGGCATGGGCCGCCTGGGATTTGGCGCCCTTGGCACTGGACAGCACGGTGATCTTGCGCAGACCTTGGTCCTTCGGTGCTGTCTTGTCGCTGCGGAAAGCGGTGAACCGGTAGCTGCCGAGGATCAGCCCCTCGACGGCCGCCTCCAGATCCAGTTCGGTCAGCGTGGTGATTGCGGCTTCGGTGCTGTTCAGCGCGCGCGCCGCCGCGCCGGCCGCGCGACGGATCGTGTCCGCGGGCCACTCCGATCGCGGTTTGCCCAGGCCGATCGTGAGCACGCTGGCCACCGGCAGCGACGGCACCACCAGCCGGTGCACCTGTTCACTGCCGCCGGTGGCCTCCAATGCCCGCAGGCCGGCCTCGATCTCGGCGACGGCGGCGCTGGACAGGAAAGGGTCGGCGGCGGTAACGACGGCGCCGGGCCGGTCTTCGTCGCCGCTCGAGACGACCGGCACGACCAATACCGACGAACCCGCGCCACGTTTCGGCAGCGATGTGGCGACCTGGACGGACGGGGATTGGTAACTCGGTTCGGTGGTCACGGGCAATCACCCTAGTCACCGGGACCGGGCCGGGCCCCGGCACCGCCCTTACCGCGCAACTCGAACGCGGTGACCGGCTCGTCAAAACCCTTGAGCGTCAGCGGAGGGTGGGCGACCGCGGGCCAGTCCGGCAACTCGTCGTGCAGCGCCGAATCGGCGAGTATCTGCCTGGGTGCCGCGGCGGCGACCAAGCGCGCGGCAAGGTTGACCGGGTTGCCGAAGTAGTCCCCGTTGGTGGCGAGCACGCTGCCGTAGGCAAGGCCGGCGCGGACGTGTAGGCCTTCTTCGCGCGCCCGCGGATGCTCGACAAGATCGACCGCCGCGGTGACCAGCTGTTCGGGCGACGCGCTCACCCACATCACCTCGTCGCCGATGAACTTCACCAGCCGCCCGCCGTCGGCGTGCACCACGTCGGCGACGGTGCCGCCGAATTCGGTGAGTAGCAGCGACAATTGCGCCGGCGTGAGCGCTTGGGTCAACGCGGTGAAACCGGACAGATCGGCAAAACCGACGCCGCAGATCACGCTCGCCGACGTGCCGAGCAGGACGCCCTCGAAATACGTTCGGGCACTGATCAAGTGGTGACGGTGCACGACGTCGATCAGGGCGCCGATGCGAGGGATGAACTCGGCGACCGCGCGGTAGGCCTGCGCCGTGGCGAGCTCGTCGTGGGTGTAGTTCATCTGGATGTCCGGCGTCCCGGCGCGGATCATCGTCCCCTCGGCCTCCGCGAGGCGGGCCATCGCGGCGCCGAGCACCCGCAGCAGGCCGAACGCCCCGTCCTCGCCCACCACCGCCTTCAGCCCGACCCACGTCGACAGGGCGTCGACGTCAGCCTCGCTCAGCACCGGAACGTCGGGACCGGCGATGGTCAAACCGAGCAAACCCCAAGCCTGCGCCACGTCGTCGGCCGACAAACCGAGCTTCTCGGCCGCGGCCTGCACGGTGTAGATGGGGCGTCCCGACCACGACAGGGCATCACCGGCGAGCCCGAACAGCCTGCCGCGGCGCTCGGCCTCGACCATCTCCTCGACGCTGAAGCCCAGTCCGTCGAGGTACTTGATCAGGTCGGTTCGCTCGCGCGGGTTCGCGATTCCGGCGGCCTCGAGCGCGTCGAAGTCCAGGTGATCGGACACCTACCCAAGTGTGCCAGCAATACCGCTCGATTAGGGTGAGACGCCGTGAGCGACGACCCGCAGCACGGACCGCTGGAAGACCGCCATCGCGAATTGGGTGCCAGCTTCGCCGAGTTCAGCGGCTGGCTCATGCCGGTGGCGTATGCCGGCACCGTCAGCGAACACAACGCCACCCGCAACTCCGTCGGCCTGTTCGACGTCAGTCACCTCGGCAAGGCGCTGGTGCGCGGCCCGGGCGCCGCCGAGTTCGTCAATTCCGCGCTGACCAACGACCTGGGCCGCATCGGCCCGGGCAAGGCCCAATACACGTTGTGCTGCACCGAATCCGGTGGCGTCATCGACGACCTGATCGCCTACTACGTCGACGACGACGAGATCTTCCTGGTGCCCAACGCCGCCAACACCGCCGCGGTGGTCGACGCGCTGCGGGCGGCCGCACCCGACCGGGTGGCGATCAGCAACGAGCATCGCTCGTATGCGGTGCTGGCCGTGCAGGGCCCGCGGTCGGCGGACGTGCTCGGCGAGCTGGGGCTGCCGACCGACATGGACTACATGGGCTACGCCGATGCCGATTTCTCCGGTGTGCCGGTGCGCGTCTGCCGTACGGGATACACGGGTGAGCACGGCTACGAACTGCTGCCGGCCTGGGATTCCGCGGGCGTGGTGTTCGACGCGCTAGTGGTGGCGGTCAAGTCCGCCGGCGGCGAGCCCGCCGGGCTGGGCGCCCGCGACACGCTGCGCACCGAGATGGGCTACCCGCTGCACGGACACGAACTTTCGCTCGACATCTCGCCGCTGCAGGCCCGATGCGGCTGGGCGATCGGATGGAAGAAGGACGCGTTCTTCGGCCGCGACGCGCTGCTGGCCGAAAAGGACGCCGGGCCGCGACGGCTGCTGCGCGGGCTGCGGATGGTGGGGCGCGGGGTGTTGCGTCCCGGGCTGACGGTGCTCGCTGGCGAGAGGCCGGTCGGGGTCACGACGTCGGGCACGTTCTCCCCGACGCTGCAGGCCGGCATCGCGCTCGCGCTGATCGACACCGACGCGGGAATCGAGGACGGCCAGCAAATCACCGTCGACATCCGCGGCCGCGCGGCCGAGTGCGAAGTCGTGCGCCCGCCCTTCGTCGCCGTCAAAACTCGTTAGCCGGCAGGCGTTCCCGTGGCAAAAACCCGTTCGCGCGCAGGGATACAATCGGCGCCATGACCAGCGGCTCGCGTGAGTTCACGGTGATGCGCGCGTCGAATCCGGCGAGCGACGCCGAACGTGCGGCGATTCTGGCCGACCCGGGTTTCGGCAAATACTTCACCGACCACATGGTCTCGATCGACTACGCTGAGGACCAAGGCTGGCACAACGCGCGGGTCATCCCGTACGGCCCGATCGAGCTGGACCCGTCCGCGATCGTGCTGCACTACGCGCAAGAAGTATTCGAGGGACTCAAGGCCTATCGCTGGGCGGACGGTTCGATCGTGTCGTTTCGGCCCGACGCCAACGCGGCCAGGATGCGCTCGTCGGCGCGGCGGCTCGCCATTCCCGAGCTGCCCGACGAGCTGTTCCTCGAATCCCTGCGCCAACTCGTCGCCGTCGACACCGCATGGGTGCCCCGGGCGGGCGGCGAAGAGGCGCTGTATCTGCGGCCGTTCATCTTCGCGACGGAGTCGGGGCTGGGCGTGCGGCCGGCCAAGCTCTACCGCTACCTGCTGATCGCGTCGCCGGCCGGCGCCTACTTCAAGGGCGGTATTAGCCCGGTCAGCGTCTGGGTGTCGACGGAATACGTGCGGGCCTGCCCCGGCGGCACCGGAGCGGCCAAGTTCGGCGGCAACTACGCCGCGTCGCTGCTGGCTCAGGCCCAGGCCGCGGAGAACGCCTGCGACCAAGTCGTCTGGCTGGACGCCGTGGAGCGTCGCTTCGTCGAAGAGATGGGCGGCATGAACCTGTTCTTCGTGCTCGGCAGCGGCGGATCGGCGCGGCTGGTCACCCCGGAGCTGTCCGGCTCGCTGCTGCCCGGGATCACGCGGGATTCGTTGCTGCAGTTGGCCATTGACGCCGGATTCGCGGTCGAGGAACGCAAGATCGATATCGATGAGTGGCAGAAGAAGGCCGCCGCGGGGGAGATCACCGAGGTGTTCGCCTGCGGCACTGCGGCGGTCATCACCCCGGTCTCGCAGGTGAAGTACGGCGATGCGGAGTTCAGCATCGCCGACGGCCAGCCCGGTGAAGTGACGATGGCGCTGCGCGACACGCTGACCGGGATACAGCGTGGCACTTTCGCCGACACCCACGGCTGGATGTCGCGGCTGGGCTGACTTCCTTGGCGCGAACGCCCGGCCAGCCGGGCATCGAGGCGTTCGCGCCCGGCTCGCCGGGCGTTCGGCCGCCTAGATGGCCCGCTAGAACCGCACCAATGCCGCCAGCGCCACGGCGCCGACCGTCGTCGTCAATTCGATGGCCGCCCCCAAGACGTCGCCGGTGATGCCGCCGAAGCGGCGCACGCAATGCGCCACCAGCGCCGCGCCGCAGCACACCGCCAGCAGGACCGCGACCGGGCCCTGCCACGGCCGCGGGCCCGCCGCCAGCGAAGCGATCAGCAGGACCGCGAGCCAGGCCGCCACCACCGGCGCGGGCTGCGTTCCCGCAACCCGCGCCCCCAGCGCGCTGCCGTCGGCGGCGGGCACGGACCGCCGGCAGGCCAGCACCGCGGTGACGCGGCCCGCCGTTACGGCTATCACGATCGCGGCGGCACCGAGCGAGGAAAAGGCCAACCCCTGCAACGTGATCACGAGCGCGACGGCCGCGACGCCGAACGGTCCGGTCGAGCCGTCGCGCATCACCTCCAGTGCGCGCGGCGCCGGCCCGTAGCAGCCCAGCCCGTCGGCCGTGTCGGCCACGCCGTCGATGTGCAGGCCGCGGGTGGCGAGCAGCAGCGCCGCCACCGCGAGCAGCCCGGGCAGCGGGCTGGACGCGCCGAACGCGTGCGCGCCGCCCCACGTGACCGCCGCGGCCAGCGCACCCAGCACGACGCCCACCACCGGCAGCGCGGTCATGGCGCCCCGACCCATCGGCGCCGTCCCGAGACGGGGCGCCACCGTGCCAAACGCGAAAGCCGTTGCCAGTGAACGCATCACGGTGGGGGAGCACCGTCGGAGCGCGTGGACACACCGGCGTCGGTGAACGTCGCCATCGACGACAGCGCGGCCACCGCGCAGCGCAGCAGCGGCAGCGCCGCGGTGGCGCCGGTGCCCTCGCCGAGCCGCATGCGCAGATCCAGAATCGGGTCCAGCTCGAGAGCCGCCAAGGCCAGCGCGTGTCCCGGCTCGGTGGAGCGGTGACCAGCCTGCCACCACTGCCGGGCGCCCGGCGCCAGGCGCTCGGCGACCAACGCGGCGGCCGTTACCGCCATCCCGTCCAGCAGCAGCGGCGTGCGGCGCACCGCGGCCTGCGCGCAAAAGCCCGCCATCGCGGCCAGGTCCGCGCCGCCGCAGCAGCGCAGCAGTCCGACCGGGTCGGGCAGCACCCGCTGAGCCCGAAACAGGGCGTCGCGGACCGCGGCGGTCTTGCGCGACCAGCCCGCGTCGTCGACCCCGGTGCCGAAGCCGACCACCGCAACCGGCTCGGCGTTCGTCAGCGCCGCCACTAAAACCGCCGCCGCAGTAGTGTTTCCGATTCCCATGTCACCGGCGATCAGCAAGTCGGCCCCGGCGTCGACCTCCTCGTCGGCGATAGACCGCCCGGCCTGGACCGCCCGGGCGGTCTCCTCGTCCGTCAGCGCGTCCTCGACGGCGATATCGCCGCTGCCGCGCCGCACCTTGTGGGCACCGATGCGTTCCGAGAGCGGGTCGGCGTCCACCGCCAGATCGGCGACGCGCACGCTTGCCCCGGCGATATCGGCCAGCACGTTGATCGCCGCCCCGCCCGCGTCGATGTTGGCGACCATCTGCGCGGTGACTTCCCGCGGGTAGGCCGACACCCCGGAGCGCGCGACACCATGGTCGCCGGCGAACACCACCACCCGCGCGCGCTCGAACTGGCGCGGCGGGCACTGCCCCTGGCACGAGCAGACCCAGACCGACAGGTCCTCGAGCCGGCCCAGCGCGCCCCGCGGCTTGGTCAGCGTGTCCTGCCGCGCACGGGCGGCGGCCGCGGCGGCGGCGTCGGGCGGCGAAATCGGAGTGAATTCCATCACGTTCCCGGCGGTTTGATCGGTACAGCCTGGCCGGCGATCACCAGCACGACGCGATCGCACAACGCTGCGACGCGCTGGTTGAGGTTGCCCAGTTCGTCGGCGAACCGGCGGCCCGACACGGTGGCCGGCACCACGGTCAGCCCGACTTCCGGACTGACGAGTACCAGCGTGGATCCGAACGCGCCGACCGCGGCGACCATGTCGTCGATCGTCTCCGCGACCGCGGCCGCCGCCGACCCGTTCTCCCACGCGTGGTGGCGGTCCAGCGTGCCGGTCAGCCAGGCGCCGAGGTCGTCGACGAGCGTCGGGGTACCCGGTGACCGCCGCAATTGGGTTGCGATGTCATCGGTTTCGATCGTCGACCACTGCGCGGGCCGACGGTCACGGTGCTGCGCGACGCGGTCTGCCCATGCCTCGTCGGCGTGCCCGGACGGCCCGGGGGCAAGGTAGCGCACCGGCTGATCGGGCGCCAGCGACGACGCGATGGCCTCCTCGGCCCACCGGGATTTGCCCGACCTGATCCCGCCGAGCACCAGGGTGCGCACCGGGGTCAGACAGCTTTCGGGCGAGGGTCAATCGACACTGTTGCCGTGCTTGACTTGAGGCCGCGGCGTCCGCATCCGGCGCATTTGAGAGGCCCGGCTGGCGGCGTAAAGCCCTAGCTTCCAACGGCTTTCGGTGTTGTTCGGGAACTTCGCGTCGACGAGCTTGTTGACCTTGCGGCCCAGAATGAGCCCGTCGACGCTCATCACGGCCATCAGGACAAGCATCGCCGGAGAGATGTAGAGCTGCAGCTGCGGAACGCCGAACATGATGAACAGCAATGCCAGCGTGGACGGCATGAACAGCCCCAGAAAGTTGCGCCGGGAATCCACCACATCGCGCACGTACCGGCGCACCGGTCCCTGATCGCGCGGCAGCAAGTAGGCCTCTTCGCCGGCCATCATGCGCTCCCGGCGTTCCGTCATCCGCGCCCGGCTCACGGCTCGTTCGGCCCTGCGTTCCTCGCGGGACAGTTTCGGGCCGGCCAGCGATTTGCGCCGGGCCCGCGCCTCGGCGGTGGTCATCGGCGCCGGCGCGACCGGACCCTTGCGGCCGCCGCGCCGGGCATCGTCGCGCTTGGGCGTCGGCCGGCCCTTGGGATCGGTCTTGCGCGACCCCCGGGCCGCCGTTGCGGCGGCATCGGCCGGCTCGGGCGCGACCAGCTCCGCCGAACCGCCGTCGAGGTCCTCTTCATGGGTTTTCTTGCGGCCCAGCAACTTCACAGTCGCCAGGTTACTTCGCGGGCCGTCCGCGCCGAAATGGCCCCGGACGGCGTCGCCATTAGTGGTGCTCCAGCACGTCGATGCACCTACGCTTACCTCTGATGAATGGCTGCCTGTGATGGACGACGGCTCGATGGCCTCGGATGATGCCGCCGCTGGCCTCGCGCCCGGTCGCCTCCAGCTGCCGGCCATGCAGGTCCTGGTGGCCCCGGATTGCTACGGCGACAGCCTCACGGCCGTCGAGGCGGCCGCCGCCATCGCCACCGGCTGGACTCGGTCGCGTCCGGGGGACCGCTTCATCGTCGCCCCGCAGTCCGACGGCGGACCGGGCTTCATCGACGTGCTGGCCAGCCGGCTCGGCGAGAAGCGGCGAACGCGGGTATCCGGGCCGCTGAACGCCCCTGTCGACGCCGAGTGGGTGTTCGATCGAGGCGCGGCAACGGCTTATCTGGAGTGCGCGCAGGCGTGTGGTCTGGCGTTGCTGGGCACACCGCCTTCCCCGGAGACCGCGATGGCCGCCCACAGCAGGGGAGTCGGACAGCTCATCGCCGAGGCGCTGGGCGCCGCGCCCAAGCGGATCGTGGTCGGACTGGGTGGCAGCGCCTCCACCGACGGCGGGCAGGGCCTCGTCGCCGAGCTCGGCGGCCTGGAAGTCGCTCGCCAGCAACTGGCCGACGTGGAGCTGATCGCCGCCTCGGACACCGAATATCCGCTGTTGGGGCCGTGGGGAGCCGCCAGAATGTTCGGGCCGCAGAAGGGCGCGGACACCGCGACCGTCGCGGCGCTCGAAGTCCGCCTCGAGGCGTGGGCGCTGGAACTCGAAGCGGTGGCGGGGCGCGATGTGAGCTCCGAGCCGGGCGCGGGCGCGGCCGGCGGCATCGGCGCCGCGCTGCTGGCGCTAGGCGGCCGCAGCGAGTCCGGCGCGGACATCATCGCCGAGCACACCAACCTGGCCGACGATCTCGAGACCGCCGAGCTGATCGTCACCGGTGAAGGCCGGTTCGACGAGCAATCCCTGCACGGAAAGGTGGTCGGCTGGCTCGCCGGTAGGGCCCGCCCGCTGGGTATCCCGGTGATCGTGCTCGCCGGTCAGGTCGATTTGGAAAAATCGACGGTGCGATCGGCGGGGATCATGGCCGCCTTGTCGATCGCCGACCATGCCGGATCGGTGCGGCTGGCGCTCGCCGACGCGGCCAATCAGCTCATGGGGTTGGCGTCCGAGGTGGCCGAGCGACTCGGGAATAGCGGTCCCGCAAGGTACCGTTGAGGGAGTGAGTTTCCCCGCGTGGTCTCCGATCGCGGCTGACCCACCCAAACAATGAGGCATGTAGGAGAAGCAATGACGGTGCAGAACGAGTCGAGCGCCAAGACCCACGGCGTGATCCTGACCGAGGCCGCCGCCACCAAGGCGAAGTCCCTGCTCGACCAGGAGGGACGTGACGACCTGGCGCTGCGTATCGCGGTTCAGCCGGGCGGATGCGCCGGCCTGCGCTACAACCTCTTCTTTGACGACCGCACCCTGGACGGCGATCTGACCGCCGAGTTCGGTGGCGTGACGTTGACCGTGGACCGGATGAGCGCGCCGTACGTGCAAGGCGCCTCCATCGACTTCGTGGACACCATCGAGAAGCAGGGCTTCACGATCGACAACCCCAACGCCACCGGTTCGTGCGCGTGCGGGGACTCGTTCAACTGACCGTCCGGCCGGGCTAGTACGAGCCCCCGGTACGTAGCACGTACGAGCACACCAGCGTCTCACCGCGCTGGAAAAGCAGCTGCGCGACGCCCTGCACGTCGCCGCGCATCGGGCCGCCGGCCGCGGGTGACACCTTCATCGTGAACAGCGCCTGGGCCTGGTACTGCGACAGAAACACGATCTTGTCAACCGAGGTCACCTCGACCTCGGAGAACTGCTTGCGGAACGCGTCGCTGCTCAGCTTGGCCAACGCCTGGTCGGACCGCTTGTCGCGCACGGCGTCGTACAGGCCGCACAGCGCGTTGCGGACGATGTTGTCGGTATCCCGGCGCTCGAGCGCATCGAGGTAACCCTGAATCGCCGACTTGGCCGATGCCTCGGAGAACGCGGCGCCGGTACTGGCCCCGTTCGTGCGGACCCCGAAGACGATCGCCACCGTCGTCGCGGCGACCAGCAGAACGGCCAGCAAAACCCCGATGATCAAGCGCCGCTTGGACCTCCGTTTGGGATATCCCGGGGGCGGGGACGGCGGCGCGAAGGTGGGGTCGCCGGCGATGGGCTCCCGCGGGAACTCGACCGGCTGCGAGTAGGGCGCGGGTCCGTCGGCGCCGACAGCGTGGTTCGGCGGGTGCGGACCGCCCATGTGGTTCTCCTACGGTGGTAGACGGGATACGAACCGATAGCGCCCGAGTGTTCGGGTCCCGGCGACTTGAGTGAGTTCCCTTGGCAGGCTAGCGCACGGCCGCGCGCGCCGACCGCGGGCGCAACGACAGTGGATACGCCTGAGTAAGCTAGATAACCTTACTAACGAAGGATGGAGATTTCGTGACGATCGCGGTGACTGGCTCGATTGCGACCGACAACTTGATGCGGTTTCCGGGCCGATTTTCCGAACAGCTCCTGCCCGAGCACCTGCAGAAGGTATCGCTCAGCTTTCTCGTCGACGACCTGGTTATTCACCGCGGCGGGGTGGCCGGAAACATCGCCTACGCCATCGGCGTGCTGGGCGGTGACGTCGCGCTGGTCGGCGCGGCGGGCGACGATTTCGGCGACTACCGCGACTGGCTGCAGGGCCACGGTGTCAACTGCGACCACGTGCTGATCTCCGAGACCACGCACACGGCACGTTTCGTATGCACCACCGACATCGACATGGCCCAGATCGCCTCTTTCTATCCCGGCGCGATGTCGGAGGCCCGCAACATCAAGCTCTCCGACGTCGTCTCGGGCATCGGCACCCCCGACTTGGTGATCATCGGTGCCAACGACCCGGAGGCAATGGTGGTGCACACCGAGGAGTGCCGCGAGCTCGGGCTGCCCTTCGCCGCCGACCCGTCCCAGCAGCTGGCCCGGCTGTCCGGCGCCGAGATCAGCAAGCTCATCGACGGCGCCACCTACCTGTTCACCAACGACTACGAGTGGGACCTGATGCGGTCCAAGACCGGTTGGTCGGAGGAAGACGTGATGGCGCAGGTCGGCCTGCGGGTGACCACGCTGGGCGCCAAGGGCGTGGACGTGGTCGACCGCGACGGCAGCACCGTCCACGTCGACGTGGTGCCTGAAACCAGCCAGGTCGATCCCACCGGCGTCGGCGACGCGTTCCGGGCCGGGTTCCTCACCGGGCGCAGCGCGGGCCTGACCGTGGAGCGCTCGGCGCAGCTGGGCTCGCTAGTCGCCGTGCTGGTGCTGGAGTCGACCGGAACCCAGGAGTGGACCTGGGACCATGAGGTCGCGAAGAGCCGGCTCGCCGGCGCGTACGGCGACGACGCGGCCGACGAGATCGCCGCCGTCCTGGCCTGATCGCTAGGACGCCGTCAGAGCTGCACGGGGTAGACCGGCTCGCGGATCTCGGGTACCACGCTGTGCTCGACGAAGATCGCGTGCCAAAGCATGAAGATCAGCACCGTCCATAGCCGGCGGCTGTGATCGCTACTGCCGCTTCGGTGTTCGTCGAGCATCCGGCGCACGGCGGCGGTGTCGACCAGGTGATCGGCCTGCGACAACTCGACCATCGAGTAGGCCCATTCCACGAGCTCGCCCGCGCGAAGCCAATGCCGGATCGGGACCGGGAACCCGAGCTTGGGCCGGTGCAACACGTGCGCCGGGACGATAGGCTCCAGGGCGCGCCGCAGCGCGTACTTGGTAGTCGTTCGTGTGATTTTCGCCTCCACCGGCAGCCGGGAGGCCACCGCGAACACCTCGGGATCCAGGAACGGCACCCGGAGCTCCAGGGAGTTGGCCATCGTCATCTTGTCGGCCTTGACCAGGATGTCGCCGCGCAGCCACGTGAACAGGTCGATGTGCTGCATGCGGGCCACCGGGTCCCAGCCCCTAGATTCGGCGTAGATCGACGCGGTCACATCCGTATGGGTCCACTCGTCGCGGAATCCCGGCAGCACGTCGCGCAGCTGCGCGTCGGAGAAGCTGCGGGCGTTGCCGTAGTAGCGCTCCTCGAGGGTCAGCGATCCGCGGTGCAGCAGGCTTTTGCCGCGCATGCCCTCCGGCAGCGGCTTGGACACCTTGCCCATCGAACGGCGCAGCGGCCGCGGCAGATACTCGAAGGGCTTGAGCGACAGCGGTTCCCGATAGATCGTGTAGCCGCCGAATAGCTCATCGGCTCCCTCGCCCGACAGCACCACCTTGACGTGCTTGCGGGCCTCGCGGGCTACGAAGAACAGCGGAACCAAGGCGGGGTCGGCGACGGGTTCGTCGAGGTACCACACGATCTCGGGTAGGGCGGCGACGAACTCGTCGGGGGCCACGACCTTGGCGATGTGGCGGGCACCGATCGCCTCGGCCGAGGCGACCGCGACGTCGATTTCGGAGAACCCCTCGCGCTCGAAGCCGGTGGTGAACGTGATCAGCCGGGGATTGTGCCGAATTGCCAGCGCCGCGATCGCGGTGGAGTCGATCCCGCCCGACAGGAACGCGCCGACGGTCACGTCGGCGCGCATGTGCTTGGCCACCGAATCCTCGAGCACCGCGGTGATTTCGTCGTAGCGGGCCTGTTCGGTATCGCGGGTGATCGGCGTGGCCGCAAACCGCGGCACGAAGTAGCGGGTGACCTCGGGCTCGAGCTGCCCGGGACGGATCATGGCGTAGCAGCCCGATTCCAGGCGCCGCACCCCGCGATGCAGCGTCTCGGGCTCCGGCACGTACTGCAGCACCGTGTAGTGCTGCACCGCGCGCTCGTCGATGTCCGTGTCGAAGCCGATCAACTCGGCCAGATCCAGCAGGCATTTCTTCTCACTGGCCACGGCGGTACCGCCGGGGCCGCTGGCCATGAATAGCGGTTTGATGCCGAAAGGGTCACGTGCGCAGAACAATTCGCGGTTGACGGTGTCCCACAACGCGAAGGCGAACATGCCGCGCAGCCGTGTCACGACACCGGTGCCCCAATGGTGGAAACCCGCGACGATCGCCTCACCGTCCCCCTCGGTGGCGAACACGGAGGCGTGCGCGGTGGCCAGCTCGTCGCGCAACTCCAGGTAGTTGTAGATCTCGCCGTTGAACACCAGCACGTAGCGGCCGGGCGCCTCCGGCGGTCCCCAGCGCAGCGGCTGATGGGAATGGGCGATGTCGATGATGGACAGCCGGTTGAAGCCGAACACGACGGAGCCGTCGGCGCCCGGGTCGGTCCACGTGTCCGGCTCGTCGGGCCCGCGATGCCGCATCAGGTGCAAGGCGCGGGCGATCTCGGCATCGGCTCGGGTCGCGTCGGCGCCCTCCGGGGCCGCGACGAACGCCAGCAGACCACACACGGCGCCCCAGTATGCCGCACTTTTGCGGGGCGCGACGCCGCGCGGCCGCGACCGGCCGGGGTTTCGTCGCCGCGCTGAGTGGCGTGGTCTACGCTGCGTAGTATTCGATTTTCCAAGCAGGAGGCGCCAACGTGACACCTCGCGAGCAGGCCCGTTCGCAACGTTTGTCGCAGCGCAGGTTCAAGGGACTTCGGCCGCTGGCGCTGGCCCTGATGCTGGGCGTGCTGGCGGCGAGCCTGAGCGGATGCAGCTGGTCGGAGGCGCTGGCCATGGGCTGGCCGGAGGGCATCACCCCGGAGGCCCACCTCAACCGCGAGCTGTGGATCGGCGCGGTGATCGCCTCGCTGGTCGTCGGCGTCATCGTGTGGGGCCTGATCTTCTGGTCGTCAGCCTTCCACCGCAAGAAGGCGACCGACACCGAGCTGCCCCGCCAATTCGGCTACAACATGCCGCTGGAGCTGGTGCTCACCGTCACGCCGTTCCTGATCATCTCGGTGCTGTTCTATTTCACGGTCGTGGTTCAGGAGAAGATGCTGCACCTGGCCAAGGACCCCGAGGTCGTGATCGACATCACCTCCTTCCAGTGGAACTGGAAGTTCGGCTACCAGCGCATCAACTTCAAAGACGGCACCTTGACCTACGAGGGCGCCGATGAGGCCCGCAAGAAGGCCATGGTGTCCAAGCCCGAGGGCAAGGACAAGCACGGCGAGGAGCTCGTCGGCCCCGTGCGAGGCCTCAACACCGAGGACCGGACCTACCTGAACTTCGACAAGGTCGAGACCTTGGGGACCAGCACTGAAATTCCGGTGCTGGTGTTGCCGGCCGGCAAACGCATCGAATTCCAGATGGCGTCGGCCGACGTCGTGCACGCGTTCTGGGTGCCCGAATTCCTGTTCAAGCGCGATGTGATGCCCAACCCCGTCGCGAACAACTCCGTCAACGTCTTCCAGGTCGAAGAGATCACCAAGACCGGGGCATTCGTCGGGCACTGCGCCGAGATGTGCGGCACGTATCACTCGATGATGAACTTCGAGGTTCGCGTGGTCCAACCCAACGATTTCAAGGCTTACCTGCAGCAACGGATTGACGGGAAAACCAACGCCCAGGCGTTGCAGGCGATCAACCAGTCCCCGGTAGCGGTGACCACCCACCCGTTCGAAACCCGCCGCGGCGAAATGACCCCAAGCCAGTAGGTTAGGACACTCAATGCACATCGAAGCGAGGCTGTTCGAGTTCGTCGCCGCGTTCTTCTTGGTCACGGCGGTGCTGTATGGGGTGCTGACCGCGATGTTCGCCACCGGCGGCGAGGAGTGGGCGGGGACCACCGCGCTGGCGTTGACGGGCGGTCTCGCGCTGATCGTGGCGACGTTCTTCCGCTTCGTCGCCCGCCGGCTCGACACCCGGCCCGAGGACTACGAGGGCGCCGAGATCAGCGACGGCGCAGGGGAACTGGGCTTCTTCGCCCCGCACAGTTGGTGGCCGATCCTGGTCGCGTTGTCCGGCTCGGTCGCCGCCGTCGGTATCGCGCTGTGGCTGCCATGGCTGATCGTCGCCGGCGTGGTGTTCGTCCTTGCGACGGCGGCGGGTCTGGTGTTCGAGTACTACCTGGGTCCGGAGAAGCACTGATTTGCGACTCGAAGGTCACAATCCGGGCATCAGTTGACCGGCGGCCCTCCCGCTAAAGTCAATTGCCCCACTCGGTTCGGTAGGGTTTGCCCAGGCACAATGACAATTTCCCGAGCGCGCGCACAACGGCTCGACCGTAGAGCCCCGCGCGCTGGTGAGGCAGTTGGACAGGGCAGACAGACATGAACGGGCCGAAACCCCCGGGACGGGAACCTGAGGAACCCGAATCCGCCAGCGAGCTCAGCCAGGAACCCGATTCCGGCGCAGCGCCCGGCGACGAAGCGGCGCCCCTCGCTGAACCCGAAGAGCGTCGGTTCGACGACAGCGCCGAACTGGTGGCCGCAGACGACACGGGCCAGACGGACGCGTATTCGCGGGCGTACTCCGCGCCGGAGTCCGAGCATTTCATGACCGGCCCCTACGTGCCGGCCGACATGGCGCTCTACGACTACGACGGGTACGACGGGTCAGCCGACCACGGCGATGAGCACGCCGCCCCGCGCTGGCCGTGGATCGTGGGCGTTGCCGCCATCGTCGCGGCGATCGCGCTGGTGGTCTCGGTGTCGCTGCTGGTTACGCGCACCGACACCAACAAGCTCGCCAACCCCGCCACCACCACGCCGTCCACGCCGCCGGTGCAGGACGAGATCACGACCACCACGCCGCCCCCGCCGCCTCCGCCGACACCGGCAGGGCCGCGGCAAGTCACCTACTCGGTGACCGGCACGAAAGCGCCGGGCGACATCATTTCGGTGACCTACGTCGACGCCTCCGGACGGTCTCGCACCCAGCACAACGTGTACATCCCGTGGTCGATGACGGTGACGCCGATCTCGACGTCGGACGTCGGATCGGTGCAGGCGTCCAGCCTGTTCCGGCTCAGCAGGCTCAATTGCTCGATCACCACCAGCGACGGGGCGGTGCTGTCGTCGAACAACAACGACTCACCGCAGACGAGCTGCTGATGGTCAGCAGATACTCCGCCTACCGGCGCGGGTCGGACACCATTCCGCCGGAGGTCATCGACCGCATCCTGATCGGGGCGTGCGCGGCGATCTGGCTGGTGTTGCTGGGCGTCAGCGTGGCCGCCGCCGTCGCGCTGTCCGATCTCGGCCGGGGCTTCCACAGAACGGCCGGGGGAGGCTCGCACACCACGTGGGTGCTGTACGCCGTCATCGTCGTTTCCGCGCTGATCATCGCCGGTGCGATCCCGGTGCTGTTGCGGGCTCGGCGCATGGCTCAGGCCGATCCGGCCGTCGGGTCGGCGCCCGTTCCGGCGCGCGCGCTGGGGAGAACCGCGCTGCGGCCGGGCGGGCCCGGTGCACGCACCGCGACCGAACGGGGGCGCGCGCACACCGTGCAGTCCGCGGAGCCGGCGGCCGAATGGTCCGGCGCTGCGGTGGACCGGGTCTGGTTGCGCGGCACCGTGATACTGGCGGGCACGATGGGCGCCGCGCTGATCGCGGTCGCGGCCGCGACCTACCTGATGGCCGTCGGCCACGACGGCGCGTCATGGGTCGGCTACGTGCTGGCCGGGCTCGTCACCGCGGCGATGCCGGCGGTCGAGTGGTTCTATGTGAGGCAACTGCGCGGCCTGGCCGCCGAGCGCTGATCGCCTTAACGCCAGGACGACTCGGCAAGGCCCTATCGGCCAGTGTGCGATGAGGGCGTTGAGTGTGCGCGCAGGGCGCCAACCCCGCACACCGCGGCGCCCGCCCGGCTAGTGCTCGCCGTGCTCCCCGTTGGAACCGACGATGCTGTCCTGGTGCTCCCGTAGCGCGGTCAGGGCGCGTTGTTCGGCGGCGTGGGTCGCCTCGCGCAGCGCCGCGTCCTCGGACGGCGGGTCGGCGAACAAGAAGCTGCCGTGACCCGGCGTGCCGCCCGAGCCCAGCCGGTTCATCTTGTTGGGCACGGGCGCGCCCTGGTACTCCAGCGGTATCGGGTGGCCGTGGTCGTCGACCGGACCCAGCGGCTGATGCAGCTCGATGTAGGCGCCGTGCGGCAGCCGCTTGATGATGCCGGTCTCGACGCCGTGCTCGAGCACCGCGCGGTCGCTGCGCTGCAGCCCGATGCACCACCGATAGGTGATGAAGAAGATGAACGGCGGCAGGATCACCATCCCAATGCGCCCGATCCACGTCGTCGCGTTCAGCGAGATGTGGAACTTGAACGCGATGATGTCGTTCATCGCCGCCAGGGTCAGCACCATGTAGAAGGAGATCGCCATCGCACCGATCGCGGTGCGCACCGGGACGTCCCGCGGCCGCTGCAGCAGGTTGTGATGCGCGTAGTCACCGGTGAATCGCTTCTCCAGGAACGGATAGACGGTCAACAGGACGAAAACCAGGCCCATGATCAACGCCACCCAGACCGGGGCGGGAATGGTGTGGTGCCAGAAGTAGAACTCCCACGGCGGCCAGATGCGGGCCAGGCCCTCGGTCCACATCATGTAGAAGTCGGGCTGTGAGCCGGCCGACACCTGAGATGGCTTGTAGGGACCCAGGTTCCAGATCGGGTTGATCTGCAGCAGCCCACCCATCAGGCCCAGCACACCGACGATCGCGGCGAAAAACGCGCCGGACTTGACGGCGAACACCGGCATCACGCGCACGCCGACGACGTTGTGCTCGGTGCGGCCGGGGCCGGGGAACTGCGTGTGCTTCTGGAACCACACCAACCCCAGGTGTAATCCGATGAGCGCCAGGATGATTCCCGGTATCAGCAGGATGTGGATCGCGTAGAGCCGGGGGATCAGGATGTCGCCCGGGAAGTCGCCGCCGAAAAGCGCCCAATGCAGCCAGGTTCCGATCACCGGCATGCCCAGGGTGATCGACGAGAGCGCCGCCCGCAGCCCGATGCCCGACAGCAGGTCGTCGGGCAGCGAGTAACCGAAGTAGCCCTCGAACATCGACAGGATCAGCAGCAGCGAACCGATGACCCAGTTGGCTTCGCGCGGCCGGCGGAACGCTCCGGTGAAGAAGATGCGGGCCAGGTGCACCATGATCGCCGCGGAGAACATCAACGCGGCCCAGTGATGGACCTGTCGGACGAACAGGCCGCCCCGGACTTCGAACGAGATGTTCAGCGCCGTTTCGTAGGCGCGCGACATCTCGACACCGCGAAGTGGTTGGTAGACACCGTTGTACGTGACCTCGGTCATGGACGGGTCGAAGAACAGCGTCAGGTACACACCGGTCAGCAGCAGGACGATGAAGCTGTACAGCGCGATCTCGCCGAGCAGGAACGACCAGTGCGTCGGGAAGACCTTGTTGAGCTGTCTGCGCACGGCCGCAGACGGGTGATAGCGGGTGTCGATATCCTCGCCCTGTTTGGCGAGGATGTCACCGATCTTCGGGGGACTCAGTTTGGGACTCATGTCGTCGTCCTCTCCCAAAATGCCGGTCCGACGGGCTCGATGAAGTCACCGTTGGCGACCAGATACCCGTTGGTGTCGATGGTGATCGGCAGTTGCGCCAACGCACGGGCCGCCGGGCCGAAGATCGGCTTGGCGAAATGCAGTGCGTCGAACTGCGATTGGTGACACGGGCACAAGATTCGGTAGGACTGCTGCTCGTACAGCGACGAGGGGCAACCCAGGTGCGAGCACACCTTGGTGAAGGCGAAGAACTCGCCGAAGTTGAAGCTTTCCTGGCCCTGCCGTTTGACCACGCGTGACATGTCGGTGGGCCGGATCCGGATGAGCATCACCGGATTTCGCACACCGAGCTTGATCGCGGTGAGCTTTTCGTGCGATTCCGCGGTGGTGCCATCGCCGTCGGACTCCCGCCACGGGAACACGGTCTCCATTGCGCCCGCGTCCATGTCTTCCGGGCGCATTTTCACGAACGGCGCGCTGTCGTGCGAGCCGGTGGCTCGCGCCAGATAGATGGTCTCGCCGTGGTAGCGCGGAGTCCAGCCGGACGTCCACAGCACCGCCTTCTTGCCATCCGCGGTGGGCACCACCGGTTTCCACGGGTTTTTGATCAGGCCACCCGCGAACGCCACCAGCGTGCCGAGGCCGAATGCGCCCAGGCCCATGCCCAGCGACAGTCCGACGAGCTTGCGGCGCCCGATCGTCGAGCCCTGGTAGGCGTCGGTGAGGTTCGCCACCACCGTCTTGCGGTCGATTTCGCGGGAGGCGCCGTCGTGGCGTTCCTGGATCGAAATCTCTTCTGGGATAAACCTTTTCTGGAACAGCAGCGCCCCAACGGCGATCGCCAGGATGGACAGCCCGAAGGTCAGGCCGTACAGCGGTGTGGTCAGCGAATACCACAAGCTTCCCGCGGCTTCCCTGGGTTTGTACTCCCATGGCCAGAACAAGAAGATCAGCAGCAGCGCCAGCCCGAAGAAACCGCCCAGCAATAGCCATAGGGCCACCCCGCGCTCGGCGCGCTTCTCGGCCTTGGTCTCTGCGGCCGGCCAGCGCGGCTCCTTGTAGACGGTCTCGACTCCGTCGATCTTGCCGCCCAGCGCCACCAGTTCGTCATTCGACATCTCGGCCAGCGCGGCCTCATTGGGCTCAGGGATGTTCGAGCCGTCGCTCATGATCGCGCCCCAATCCACAGTGCCAGCCCGATGGCGGCGACCATCCCGATGATCCACATCGCCATGCCCTCGGGCGCGGGTCCGAAGCCGCCGAGGCCGTAGCCACCCGGCTGGCGCTCTTCGGCGACGGTCCGCACGTAGCCGATGATGTCTCGCTTGGCCTCGAAGGAAAGCTGGCGGTCGGAGAACTTCGGCATGTTCTGCGGGCCGGTCAGCATCGCGTCGAGGATCTGCTGCTCATTGGCGGGCCCGAGGTCGGGCGCGAACTTCCCGGACGACAGCGCCCCGCCCTTCCCGGTGAAGTTGTGGCACGACGCGCAGTTGAGCCGGAACAGGTCGCCGCCGCGACCCAGGTCGGTCCCGCGCAGCGACTGCATTGAAACGCTGCCGTCGGGGTTGCGTGTCACGGTCGGGCCGCCGCCGTTGGCCTGCACGTAGGCGCCGATGGCGTCGATCTGCGCCTCGTCGAAGACCGGGTCTTTGCGCGGGGCCTGGGCCTCACCGCGCATGGCGGGCATCCGGCCGGTGGACACCTGGAAGTAGACGGCCGCCTCGCCGACCCCGATCAGGCTCGGCCCATGATCGGGCACGCCCTGCAGGTTGGCGCCGTGACAGGACACGCAGGAAGTGTCGAAAAGCTGCTTGCCAGTGCGCAATAGCGCCGAGGACGACTCGTCGGCGACGGCCACCTGCGGCCGCGGGGTGAGCACCGCGGCCAGCCCGCCTGCCACGGTCAGCGCGATCAGCAGCAGCAGGCCGCCCGACAATCGGCGGCGCAGCCGCCGCCGCGCGCGATCACTCCGCTGACCCCGGGGCTTGCTGCCACCGGATCGGATAGACCTCAGTCGCTTCAACCGAGCACTCCTGTTCATTCCTCTTTCAGAGCCTTGTGAAAGCCACTTCGAAAGCGCCGGCCTTCATCGGATGAAATAGATCACGGTGAACAGCGCGATCCACACGATGTCCACGAAATGCCAGTAGTAGGACACGACGATGCTGGCCGTCGCCTGCGCCGGGGTGAACTTGGTCATCGCGGTGCGCGCCAGCAGGAAGATGAACGCGATCAGCCCGCCGGTGACGTGTAACCCGTGGAAGCCGGTGGCCAGGTAGAACACGCTGCCGTAGGCGCTGCTGGGGATCGTCGTGCCGTGCGTGGTCAGGTGGAAGTACTCGTAGGCCTGACCCAGGATGAAGAACAGGCCCATCAGGAAGGTGATCACGTACCACCGGCGCAGCCCGAAGACGTCGCCGCGTTCGGCCGCGAAAACCCCCATCTGGCAGGTGAAAGACGAGGCGATCAGCACCAGCGTCACCGGGACGGCCTGGTACAGATTCAGCTCCGTCGGCGGCGGCGGCCAGTTCCCACCGGCCTGCGCGCGGGCCGTGAAGTAGAACGCGAACAGTCCAGCAAAGAACATCAGCTCGCTGGAAAGCCACACTATGGTGCCGACACTCACCATGTTTGGGCGATTGAGCGAATGCACCCGTGACGTGATCGCAGTACCCGAGGTCCCCACAGCGCTGGTCACATCCGCAAGTATGACGCTTTGTAGTTGTCGAACTCTACCCGGGTCTGAAATTGGCGTTTCGCGCGTCGCGCCGGTGCCGCTGTCGGTGTGCCTCGGCCGGCGGTTGGGGGGCGGTTGGTACTCGTGGGACCATCAGCGCGTGGCTCTGTCATCCGAGACTTCGTCTCCCGGGGGGTCCGCACCGGGCCCCGCCGGCTCGGCATCGTCATGGCCGCAGGTCCTGGCTCGTCTGACGGACGCGCGGGAGCTCGCCCGGGGTCAGGCCGCCTGGGCGATGGACCAGATCATGACGGGAAACGCGGCGCCGGCCCAGATCGCCGCGTTCGCGGTGGCGATGAAGATGAAGGGCCCGACCTCGGCGGAGGTCAGCGAGCTGGCCGACGTCATGCTGAGCCACGCGCTGCGGATGCCCGCCGACGCGATCCGCGACGACACTGTCGACATCGTCGGCACCGGCGGGGACGGCGTCAACACCGTCAACCTGTCCACGATGGCGGCGATCGTGGTCGCGGCCGCGGGCGTGCCGGTGGTCAAGCACGGCAACCGTGCGGCGTCGTCGCTGTCGGGCGGCGCCGACACGCTGGAGGCGCTCGGGGTGCGCATCGACCTCGGGCCCGAGCAGGTCGCGCGCAGCCTGGCCGAAGTCGGGATCGGGTTCTGCTTTGCGCCGGTGTTCCATCCGTCGTATCGGCACGCGTCCGCGGTGCGCCGCGAGATCGGGGTGCCCACGGTGTTCAATCTCCTTGGGCCCCTTACCAATCCGGCGTGGCCGCGGGCCGGGTTGATCGGCTGCGCGTTCGCCGAGCTGGCCGAGGTGATGGCCGGGGTGTTCGCCGCGCGGGGCTCCAGTGTGCTGGTGGTGCATGGCGACGACGGACTCGATGAGCTGACGACGACCACGACGAGCACCATCTGGCGAGTGCAGGCGGGCACGGTGGACAAGCTGACCTTCGATCCCGCCGGATTCGGGTTCGCCCGCGCCGAACTCGGTGAGCTGCTGGGCGGCGACGCGCAAGCCAACGCGGCGGAGGTGCGTGCGGTGCTGGCCGGCGCCGCGGGACCGGTCCGGGATGCCGTCGTCCTCAACGCCGCCGGCGCCATCGTCGCGCATGCCGGGCTATCCAGTCGCGCCGAATGGTTGCCGGCGTGGGAGGACGGGTTGTCGCGCGCCCGCGCCGCCATCGACACCGGCGCGGCCGAACAGCTGCTCGCGCGTTGGGTGCGGTTCGGCCAGCAGCTCTGAGTCCCGATCCCGGAGGGCCTGCTCGCACGCCAGCCGTGCCGAGCGCGCCGCGGCCGCCCAGGCCGCCCAGGGTCCGGCCGACCGCAGCGGTGAGGCCCAGCCGTCCTCGCCGGCCACCCGCACGATGCGCACGCCCGGGCTCGCCAGCCAGCGCGCGATGAGCGCGGTCTCCTCGACCAGCGCGCCGCCCAGCGGGGCCTGCGCCCGCAGAATCGATTGCGCGCCAGCCGCAATGGCGTCGACGACCGGCATCGGCGGCACCCCTCGTCTGGCGTTGCCCGCCGCGGCGAGCTGGCCGCAGCGGATGACGGCCAAGTGGTAGCCACCGTTGCCGTCCGGGGCGGCAGCGATCAGCTCGCCCACCGCGGCCAGGGCCCGCAGCCGCTGCCCGCGCCACAGGATTTCGACGGCGGTGGCGGTGCGGTCGCGCAATCGCGCGGCGCTCTCGTAGTGGCGGCGCTCGGCGAGCGCGTTGACCTGACGCACCGCCCCGTCCAGCGCGCCGTTGTCCAGGCCGTCGATCAGGGATGCGGCGCGGGCCACGGCCGCCGCGTATTGAGTGGCCGTGACGTCGCGGGCGCCGGGACACGGCGACACCTCGGCCTCGGGACAGGCCGGCCCGTGTCGCGCACCGCGCGCCAGTCGGGCGGTGCAGGTTCGGATTCCGCTGAATCGCGCGAGCAGGTCCGCGGTTTCGGCGGCATCGGCGCGCGACCGAAACGGGCCGACGGCGCGGTCGTGGCGCGGTGAGCGCACCACCGCCAAGCGCGGAAACGCTTCGTCGGTCAGCGCCACCCACCACCACCGGTGCGGGAACCTCGACCGGCGGTTGTAGGGCGGGGCATGCGCGGCCAGCATCCGCAGTTCGCGCACACCGGCCTCGAGCGGGTGCGCGCACTCGACGTGGTCGACCGCGGTGGCGAGCGTGACCATCTCCTTCATCCGGCCGCGGGGGTCGGCCCCGGTGAAGTACTGGCTCACTCGGCGGCGCAGGTCGACGGCCGTCCCGACGTAGAGCACCTCGCCGGCGGGCCCGCGGAACAGATAGACCCCCGGCCGGTGTGGCAGGCCGTCGGCGAGCACCTTTTTGCGGCGCTGCGCCGGGGTCACGTCGGGCAGATACGAGCGCAGGTCGGCAAAGGTGTGCACACCCTGATTGCCCACCCGCTCGATCAGGGCGTGCAACACGTCGACGGTGGCGCGGGCGTCGTCGAGGGCGCGGTGCGTGGGCTGTGCGGCGACGGCGAACAGCCGCGCCAGTGCGGCCAGCCGCACGCTGGGGGCCTCCTCGCGGCTGAGCACCCGGCGGGCCAGCCGGACCGTGCACAGCACTTGCGGTCGGGGCCAAGGGATTTCGCAGCGCTGCGCGGCGGCCCGCAGGAACCCGATATCGAACCCGGCGTTGTGGGCGACCAACACCGAGCCGCCGGCGAACTCCAGAAACATCGGCAGGACGGCGTCGATGGTCGGGGCGTCGCACACCATGGCCGTGGTGATCCCGGTGAGCCGCACGATCTGGGGCGGGATGGTGCGCTGCGGGTCGACCAGGGTGGCGAATTCGCCGAGCACGACGCCGCCGCGGACCTTCACCGCGCCGATTTCGGTGATGGCGTCGGGCGGTGTTCCGTCGCTGCCCCGGGTGCGTCCGCCGGTGGTCTCCAGGTCAACGACGACAAAGGTGGTTTCACGCAACGGGATTTCGTCGGTCGGTGTCCAATCCGGGCCGGCGAAACTCAGCTGAGTCCCACCAGTCACACCCATGCGCGTGACGTTAAGCACCCGCACCGACACCCGCGGTGTTCCCACGCCGGGCAGATCCGGGGATTCGGGCGCCGAAAGTTGTCGGTGCCCGCGGTTAGCGTGTGGACAGCCCGACCGGAGCGCAAGCGAGAGGACCGATCCGATGGCACACAGCAGCGGCCCCGACAACACCCGCTTTGCGACGCCCGCGTGCGGCGAACCGGTGGTGATCGACTGCGACGACTGCGCGGTGCGCGGTCCGGGATGCCGCGACTGTGTGGTCAGCGTGCTACTCGGGGTACCGGAAACTTTGTTGGAGGATGAACGCGCCGCGCTGGAAGTGCTCGCCGAAGCCGGGCTGGCGCCTCGATTGCGGCTGGTCCCGATCCACCGCGATCGCGGCTCCGGGGTGGCGTAATTGCCGTGTGCGCCAAAACTCCTGGATCGTAGCCGCACCCCGGCTGTCGTTCACAAAGAAATGACAGAATTCTTTCTAATTTCTTAACGATCTGGTTTAGACAAACACCTATATCGTTTCGTAACCTGTTTGAGACCTAAACCAGCTCGACCGCGATGCGTCGATGGCCGTTTAAGGAAGCAAATCTTGAGTTTCGGCTCTGAGTATCCGATTGCGCGTGCCCTTACACGTTTGGTGGTCGGGATACTGGCGGGCTCGACAGTTCTAGCGGGCGCCCTTGCCGCGAGCGCGGCGGCCGATCCGGCCGACGACGCGATGGCGAAACTCAACGAGCTGTCGCGTCAGGCTGAGCGGACCACCGAGGCGATGCACAGCGCCCAGCTCGACCTGAACGCGAAGTTGGGGGCGCAGCGGGCGGCGGAGAAGAAGCACGCCGACGACCAGGCCGCGGTGGACGGGGCGAAGGCCAAGCTGGCCACCTTCCAGACCGCGGTCAACAAGCTCGCCGCCGCGACCTACATGGGCGGCCGCGTCGACGGCATGGAGGCCATGCTGACCGCGGGATCGCCGCAGGGTCTGATCGACAAGCTGGCCGTGCAGCGGCTGATGGCGACTCAAATGCGCGAGCAGATGGCGGGTTTCCGGATGGCCGGCGAGCAGGCCGCCAAGGCCGAGCAGGCCTCCGCGAAGTCGGCCGCCGACGCCAAGAGCGCGGCCGAGCAGGCGGCCGCGGTGCGGGCGAGCCTGCAGTCCAAGCAGAGCCAGCTGCAGGTGCAGATCGCCGTCGTCAAGTCGCAGTACATGTCCCTGTCGCCAGACCAGAAGACCGCGCTCGCCGACCCTGGGCCCATTCCTGCGGCCGCTCCGGCACCCGGCGCACCGGCACCGGACGCGTTGCCGCCCGGTGCGCCGCAGCCCGGCGGCCCTGCGCCCGGCGAGGCTCCACCCCCCGGCGGACTGTTCGGACCGCAGCCCGGCGGCGGCGTCGGCGGCGGTGACCGCGCGACGGTCGTGCAGGCCGCGCTGACGCAGGTCGGATCGCCCTACGTGTGGGGTGGTGCGGCGCCCGGCGGGTTCGACTGCTCGGGATTGGTGATGTGGGCCTTCCAGCAGGCCGGCATCTCGCTGCCGCACTCCAGCCAGGCGCAGGCCCAAGGCGGTCAGCCGGTGGCGCTGTCGGATCTGCAGCCGGGCGACGTGGTGACCTTCTATAACGACGCGTCACACAGCGGCCTTTACGTCGGCGACGGCATGGTGATTCATTCCTCCACCTACGGCCAGCCCGTGCGGGTGGTGCCGATGAATTCGGCTGGCCCGGTCCACGACGCCCGCCGCTACTGAGCGCCCGGGCCGGCTTAGCCGCCGGTCGCGGCGCGGCTTGAAAATCCTGCTGGCCTGGATCTTTGCTGGTGAACTGATCGCGGGTGCGGCACTGAATGCGGCGCCCGATACTTCGGCAAAACCGGCGCAACCTTCGGTTGGCCACCCGAGCACCGCGCCGCTGGTCGTCCGCGACCGGGCGGTCCGTCTGCTTGGTGGCGGCGGACCGGCCACCGATCGCCTGCTGTCGCGCATCGCGTCGAACATCGGCGCCGCGGTCGACGCCGTCGAGGCCTTCTGGGGGATCGATTGGCCGCGCGACATCTCGGTGGTCGCCACCGGCTCCGACGACGAGTTTCGCGCCGCCGCCGGCGGCGGGCCGGCCGCACAATGGGCCGACATCGCGGCGGTGACCGTCGTCGACCGCGTCGATCCCACCCACCGGGTGGCGGTCGGCCAACGGATCGTGTTCGCGCCGGGCGCGGCCAACATGACCGAACCCGCACTGCGAATAGTGTTGACCCACGAGCTTTTTCACTACGCGGCGCGCGTCGACACCGCCGTGGACGCGCCGCGATGGCTGACCGAAGGCGTCGCCGATTTCGTCGCCCGGCCACCCGGCCCGGTCCCCGCTGAGGCGGCCGAGGCCGTGGTGGCCCTGCCGTCGGACGCCGATCTGGACACTCCCGGCCCGCAGCGCTCGTCGGGATACGACCGCGCATGGTGGTTCGCCCGCTTCGTCGCCGATACATACGGCGGCGCGAAGCTGCGGGCGTTCTACACGGCCGCGTGCGGCGCCGGGCATGCGGACCTGCCCACCGCCGCGCGCGACGCCCTCGGCACCGACCCGGGCGCACTGCTCGCCCGCTGGAAGCGTTGGCTGGTCCTATAGCCTGACGCACGTGAGCCGGGTCCTGCTGGTAACCAACGACTTTCCGCCCCGGCGTGGCGGCATCCAGTCCTACCTGGGGGAGTTCGTCGGCCGACTCGTCCAAACCGGCTCGCATTCGGTGACCGTGTACGCGCCGCAATGGAAGGGCGCCGATGCATTCGACGAGGCGGCCCGGGCCGCCGGTTATGGAGTCGTGCGCCATCCCGGCACCCTGATGCTGCCCGGCCCGGCCGTTGATGCGCGGATGCGCCGGCTGATCGCCGAGCACGGCATCGAGACCGTGTGGTTCGGCGCGGCCGCACCGCTGGCCCTGCTGGCGCCCCGCGCCCGGCAGGCGGGTGCAACCCGGGTGGTGGCCAGCACGCACGGCCACGAAGTGGGCTGGTCGATGCTTCCGGTGGCCCGATCGGTGTTGCGCCGCATTGGCGACGGCACCGACGTCGTGACCTTCGTCAGCCGCTACACCCGGTCCCGGTTCGCGACGGCCTTCGGTCCCGCGGCGTCGCTGGAGTACCTGCCGTCGGGGGTGGACACCGACCGGTTCCGGCCCGATCCGGCCGCCCGCGCCGAGCTGCGCAGGCGCTACCGGCTGGGCGAGCGGCCCACCGTGGTGTGCCTGTCCCGGCTGGTCCCGCGCAAAGGGCAGGACGTGTTGATCAGGGCGCTGCCGTTGATTCGGCGACGCGTCGACGGCGCGGCCCTGGTGATCGTGGGCGGTGGTCCGTACCTGCAGGAGCTGCAGAAGCTGGCCCGCCACTGCGGGGTGGCCGACCACGTGACATTCACCGGCGGCGTGCCGGCCGCCGAACTGGCCGCCCACCACGCGCTGGCCGACGTGTTCGCGATGCCGTGCCGCACCCGTGGCGCGGGCATGGACGTCGAAGGCTTGGGCATCGTCTTCCTGGAGGCTTCGGCCACCGGCGTGCCGGTCATCGCCGGGCAGTCGGGTGGAGCCCCAGAAGCCGTGCAGCACAACAAGACTGGGCTAGTGGTCGACGGTCGCTCGACGGGCAAGGTGGCCGACGCCGTCAGCGAGTTGCTGACCGATCGCGACCGCGCCGCCGCGATGGGCGCCGCCGGTCGCGAGTGGGTGATGTCGCAGTGGCGCTGGGACACTCTGGCGGCGCGGCTGGCCGACCTGCTGCGCGGCTAGTCCTTCAGTTAATCCTGGGGCCGCTAGTCCTTGTCGTAGATCGCCTCGATGTCGGAGGCGAACTTCTCGGCCACCACGTTGCGCTTGACCTTCATCGTCGGCGTCAGTTCACCGGTGTCCTCGGTGAAATCGACCGGCAAGATGCGGAATTTGCGGATCGACTCGGCATGTGACACCGACAGGTTGGCCTTCTTCACGGCCGCGTCCACCTCGGCGATCAGGTCGGGATCGGTGGCCAGGTCGCCCACCGAGGCGCCGTCCGCCTTGCTGTTGCGCTGCTTCCAGCCGTCGAACGCCTCGGGGTCGATGGTGATCAGGGCGCCGATGAACGGCTTGGCATCCCCAACGACCATCGCCTGGCTGATCAGCGGGTGCGCCCGCAGCTGGTCCTCGAGCACCGCGGGGGCGACGTTCTTGCCGCCCGCGGTGACGATGATTTCCTTCTTGCGGCCGGTGATCGTCAAGAAGCCGTCGTCGTCGACCGCGCCGAGATCGCCGGTCTTGAACCAGCCGTTGCTGAACGCCTCCTCGGTGGCCTGTTCGTTGCGCCAGTAGCCGCTGAACACCACGCCGCCGCGGACCAACAGTTCCTTGTCCTCGGCGATGCGCAGGCTGTTGCCGGGCACCAGCTTTCCGACCGTTCCGATCTTCAGCCCGTCGATCTGGTTGACCGTGATGGCGGCGCTGGTCTCGGTCAGGCCGTAGCCCTCGTAGACGGTCAGCCCCACGCCGCGGTAGAAGTGGCCCAGCCGCGCGCCCAGCGGCGCGCCACCGGAGACGGCGGCGTGGCAGTCGCCGCCCAGCGCGGCGCGCAGCTTGTGGTAGACCAGCCGGTCGAACAGGCCGTGCTTGGCGCGCAGCAGCGGCCCGGGCCGGCCGTCGTCGAAGGCCTGGCTCCAGTCGACCGCGGTCTGCGCCGCCCGCTTGAAGATCCAGCCCTTGCCGTCGTTGACGGCGTTCTGCTCGGCGGTGTTGTACACCTTCTCGAACACCCGCGGAACCGAGACCACCACGGTCGGTTTGAACACGCCGAACAGCGGCAGCAGGTTCTTGATGTCGCTGGTGAATCCGACGGTGACCTTGCTGGCGAACGCCGACAGGGTCAGCGCCCTGGCCAGCACGTGGGCGAGCGGAAGGAAAACCAGCAGCCGCTGACCCTCCTGCAGCAACGTCGGCAGGCACTCCTGGGTGCCCCGGATCTCATGCAGCAGGTTGGAATGGGTGAGCTGGCAGCCTTTGGGCCGTCCCGTGGTTCCCGAGGTGTAGATGAGGGTGGCCGGGTCCTGGGCCCGCAACGCGTCGAGCCGGGCGGTCAGCTCGGCCGGGTCGACCGACGCGCCGGCTTCGACGAGCTGGTCGAGCGCCTTGGGACCCGAACCGTTGATGTGCAGGACCCGGCGCAGCGCCGGCAGCTCGCCCGTCAGCTCGGTGACGATCGCGGCGTGTTCGTCGGTCTCGGCGAACGCCAGGACGGCCTCGGAATTCTGCAGCACCCAGCGCACCTGCTCGGCCGACGAGGTCTCGTAGATCGGCACCGTGACGGCCCCCACCGCCAAGATCGCCAGGTCGAGGATCGCCCACTCGTAGCAGGTGGCGGAAAAGATCGACACCCGGTCACCGGCCTGCACGCCCAGCGAGATCAAACCCAATGCCGCAGAACGAATCTGGTCGGCCGCCTCGGCGCACGTGACGTCGGTCCAGACGCCATCGATCTGGCGTTGGTAGATGACAAAGGTGGGGTCGTCGCGCTCATGCTCGAAGACCACGGCCGCGACGTTGTCGCGCTCGCCGACGGAGAAACGGGCGGGGACGCTGTACTCACGCACTTGATTGACCTCATTTGACCTGGTGACCTTGCCGGGGTCCGGCTTGCTGTCGCCCAGCCTAATCCGAGTGTTCGCCCAGCACGGCGGCGGTCGGTCGGGGCCGCGTCACGATTGCCGCACCCTCGCCGCGCCCTTGCCGCGAGGTCGTTGACGGGCACCGCCGACAGGTGTGTGAAGCTGTGGCGATGCACAGCATCCAGATCGCCGACCAGACGTTCGTCGCCGCCGACGGCGCGCGGGTTGGCGCCGCGGTAGCCGATCGGTCGAAATGGCGTCGGTGGTGGCCCGATCTGCGGCTGCAGGTCGTCGAGGATCGCGCGGAAAAGGGCATCCGCTGGACGGTGACCGGCGCATTGACCGGCACAATGGAGATCTGGCTGGAACCGTCAATGGATGGAGTGGTGCTGCATTACTTCCTGCACGCCGAGCCAACCGGTGTCGCCGCTTGGCAGCTGGCCAAGCTGAACTTGCCGAAAATGACACACCGCCGTCGGGTGGCGGGTAAGAAAATGGCCTTTGAGATCAAGACGACGCTGGAACGGTCACGCGCGGTCGGTTCTCCGGTAGTTTAACTGCGGTCAACGTTTCGCACGGGAGTACCGTTTCGGACCGCTTACGGCAGAGAGGGCAGCAGCCAGGTGGCGGAGAAGACGACGCAAACCATTCACATCGACGCCGACCCGGGCAAGGTGCTCGAGGTGATCGCCGACATCGATTCCTATCCGGAATGGATCTCGGAGTACAAGGAAGCCGAGGTGCAGGAGAGAGGCGCCGACGGCTACCCGAAGGTGGTGCGATTCGTGATGGACGCCGGCATCATCAAGGACACCATGGTCATGTCCTACCAGTGGCCCGCCGACCGCAAGTCGCTGAGCTGGACCCTGGTCTCCAGTTCGCTGCTGCGCGCCCTTGAAGGCTCATATCGCTTGGCGCCCAAGGGATCTGGTACCGATGTCACCTACGAGCTCTCGGTGGACCTGGCCCTGCCGATGATCGGCATGCTCAAGCGCAAGGCCGAGCGCAGGCTGACCGACACCGCATTAAAGGATCTGAAGAAACGAGTCGAGGCTGAGTGAGTCTGCTGAGCCCGCCCGGATCAGTCTCTTCGTCGGGAAGGGCGGGGTAGGAAAATCCACCCTGGCATGTGCCACCGCGGTCGGTGACGCGAGCGAGGGCCGCCGGGTGCTGGTGGTGTCCACCGATCAGGCGCATTCGCTGGGCGACGTGCTCGGTGTCCCGGTGCCGCCGAGCGGCCGCGAGGACCCGGTTCGGGTGCTCGCCGACCTCGATACCGGGGACGGCGCGGCCGGCGGCGGCTTCCTCGACGCGCTGGCGTTGGACACCCTCGCGCTGCTCGAGTCCCGGTGGCACGACGTGGTCGGGGCGCTGGATCGACGGTTCCCCGATTCCGAGCTGAGCAGCATTGCCCCCGAAGAACTCTCGGCGCTGCCGGGCATCCAGGAGGTGCTCGGTCTGCACGCGGTCGGCGAGCTCGCGGCGTCCGGACGATGGGACCGCATCGTCGTCGACTGCGCCTCGACGGCGGACGCGCTGCGGATGCTGACGTTGCCCGCCACCTTCGGGCTCTACGTGGAGCGCGCGTGGCCGCGCCATCGCCGGCTGTCCGTGACCGCCGACGACACCCGGTCCGCGGCGGTGGTGGAACTGCTGGAACGCATCAGCACCAGCGTGGACGCGCTCGGCGCGCTGCTGACGGACGGCGGGCAGGTGAGCGCGCACCTGGTGCTGACCCCCGAGCGGGTGGTTGCGGCCGAGGCGGTGCGCACCCTGGGCTCGCTGGCGCTGATGGGCGTCCGCGTCGAGGAGCTGATCGTCAATCAGGTGCTGACCGAAGACGAGTCGTACGAGTACCACAACCTGCCCGACCACCCGGCGTTCTACTGGTATGCCGAACGCATCTCCGAACAACATGCGGTGCTCGACGAACTCGACGCCACCATCGGAGACGTGGCCCTGGTGCTGACCCCACACCTGTCCGGCGAGCCGATCGGCGCGAAGGCGCTGGGCGGACTGCTGGACGGCGCGCGGCGCCGGCGTGGGGCGCCGCCGCCCGGGCCCCTGCGTCCTATCGTTGACCTGGAATCAGGGTCGGGACTTGGGTCCATCTACCGAATGCGGCTAGCGTTACCCCAGCTCGATCCCGGCGCGCTGTCGTTGGGGCGGGTCGACGACGACCTGATCATCAGCGCCGGCGGGCTACGGCGCAGGGTTCGGTTGGCGTCGGTGCTGCGGCGGTGCACGGTGCTGGACGCACACCTGCGGGGCAGTGAGCTGACCGTTCGCTTTCGACCAGATCCGGAGGTGTGGCCTAAGTGAATGGCGCTCATCCCGAACTCGGTCCCGAGCTGCGCAAGCTCGCCCAGGCGATCCTGGACGGGATCGACCCCGCGGTGCGCACAGCGGCCGCATTGACGGCCGGCGCCGGCGTCGGGACCGGCAAGTGCCAGCAGGTGTGGTGCCCGGTGTGCGCCCTGGCCGCCCTGGCCACCGGCGATCAGCACCCGCTGCTCACCGTCATCGCCGACCACAGCATCGCCTTGCTCGAGGTCATCCGCGCCATCGTCGACGACATCGACCGGACCTCCCGGCCAACACCGAAACCGCCGCCGGACGGACCGCCGGGGGGCGGCGTCGCGCCCGAGCCGGACGCGAGGACCGCCGCGGAGCAAGCCGCCGCGAAGACGCGTTACCAGCCGATCCCGGTCACCGTCGAGGAGTGATCCGCTTGAAGCCGAAGGTGGTTCCTTCGGCTGCGGGTCGGTACAGTTGGCGCCAACACCATCATCAACACCATCACCGAGTCGATCGCGGAGATGAACGAAAAGGCCCGCCCGGCAAGGTAATCCGAAGAACCTGAACACCAGAAGC